>WTAK01000468.1 GCA_013139625.1 Candidatus Delongbacteria bacterium
GATGTGTATGTTTGGAATCTCGAAATAAATAGTGATGATGAAATTTTTGCAGGATTAGGTGACGATTGGGGATTTAAGGGAATAGCTTATAGCAGTGATCATGGAGATACGTGGGAATACCTAAATGAAGGACTTGGAGGAGAAGAGGTTTTAGGAGGTGCAGGTGGTATAAGAGATATCGAAATTACATATGATGGTTATGTATACCTAGCCACTGATGGGGGAGTTTACAGGAGCGTGAAGTCAACAACTGGGATAGAAAATAATGAAAGATTAATAATTGAAAATTATAAATTACTTCAAAATCATCCAAATCCGTTTAATAATGAAACGATTATTGGATACGCACTAAAAGAGATGAATAATGTTAATATCAGTATTTATAATTCAAATGGTCAGTTCGTACAGAGTTTGGTAAATGAACAACAAAGAAAGGGAAAACATTCGATTTTGTTTAACGCGAATAAATTGAATAGTGGAATTTATTATTATAGACTAAAGGTTGATGGGGTTGTAAAAGATACTAAGAAGATGTTATACTTAAGATAGGTAAAACAAGTAAAAAAAAATAAAGTTGATTACAAATTGGAGATAGGTATGAAAAAGTTAGTTTTAGTTGGTTTATTATTTTTATTTTACTGGATTTATCCTCAACCAATTAATGTAAACCCCGATCCTGATGGAGACCCGTGGTATGTTGGGGGTTATGTGTTAGATGAAAGTGAAGAAGAATTTATAAATTCTTTATCAAACTATATTCCAAATCAAGAAATTTTAGATTATGAATTACCTCAATCTTGGGATAATTCAAAATTACCAGAAAATTTACCTAAATGTTTTAGATCAATATTTCTTCAAGATGGACCAACCTGTGCACAAGCTTCTTTGATTGGGTATATTTTTACATATGAAGTTAACAGGGCTTTATACGCATCAGCTGATATTTTAGAAAGGCAATATCCCACACATTTTACATTAGTTATGAATGGGAGTGTGGTTAACACAAAAAAAATGTTACTATTAAAATAAACGAATAATAAGGCAAAATAAAAAATTAAAGGGAGAAAAAAAATGGAAATGAAAGACATAATACTTGAGTACGTAATTGAAGAGTATCTAGAAGACGAAGACGAAGTGCTAACTTTTGATTCACCGCTTATTTCCGGTGGTATCGTAGATTCATTTTCAATGGTTTCACTTAAGAGATTCTTAGAAAATAAATACAAGATATCTATACCTGATGACAAAGCAACTCCTGAAGCATTTGATACAGTAGATAAAATCGTTGCACTTGTAAAAGAATACATTAATTAGCATGTGCGAAAATTTAAAATTTTCGTACAATTACACAAAAGGAGAGCGTAATGGCTTACAGCGATAAAGTAAGAAATACATACGAAGGAACACTTCAAGGTATCAAAGACAAAGGTGTCTTCAAGCAAGAAAGATTTATTCACTCATCTCAGGATGCAGAAATCGAAGTAGAATATCCAGCAGGTGCCCCACTGCAAAAAGTAATAAATATATGTGCAAATAACTATCTTGGTCTTTCAAGCCACCCTGATGTTATTAAGGCAGCTCACGAAGGTCTTGATTCAAGAGGTTATGGAATGTCCTCAGTTAGATTCATCTGCGGAACTCAAGATATTCATAGAGAACTAGAAAAGAAAGTTACTGAATTTTTAGGAACTGAAGATACTATTCTTTTCCCTTCATGTATGGATGCAAACGCAGGTGTTTTTGAAGCTATCCTTACTGATGAAGATGTAATGATCTCAGACAGACTGGTTCATGCTTCAATAATTGATGGAATGAGACTCTGTGCGGCAATGCATGATACTTTTAAGCATTCAAATATGAAACATCTTGAAAAGAAATTACAGTTACATGCTGACAAAAGATTGAAAGTTGTAATAACTGACGGTGTTTTCTCAATGGATGGTGATACTGCAAAACTTGATGAAATGGTAGCACTCTGTGAAAAGTATGATGCAATGTTATTTGTAGATGAATCTCACTCATCAGGTTTTATCGGAAAAACTGGTAGAGGAACTCACGAGCATTGTGGAGTTTTTGGAAAAATAGACATCATTACAACAACTTTTGGAAAAGCAGTTGGTGGAGCATCGGGTGGTTGTGTTTCCGGAAGAAAAGAACTTGTTGAAATGTGTCGTCAAAAAGCAAGACCATACTTATTTTCAAATACAATAGCACCAGTAGTAGTTGCAGGTGTAAATAAAGTTTTGGATGTTCTTATGGGTAGTACAGAGAGAAGAGATAAGTTAGAAAAGAACACTGAATTTTGGAGAAAAGGTTTATTGGATCTAGGATTTGTTCTTCAAAAAGGTGATACTCCTATTGTACCTGTTATGCTTTTCAATGCAAAACTTGCACAAGATTTCTCGAGAGATCTTTATGATGAAGGCATTTATGCAATTGGATTTTTCTTCCCAGTAGTACCTAATGGTGCAGCAAGAATTAGAACTCAAATTTCAGCAGCACATGAAATGCATCATCTTGAAAAAGCTCTAGTAGCATTTAAGAAAGTTGGAGAGAAGTACGGAATCCTTGGATTGACCAAGCAAGAAATCATAGAGAAGTACGGATTATAGATGACAATACGGGTAACGATCGTTACCCGTAGTATTTTTTAAAAGGAAAACAAATGGCATACGTAAAAGAAATTAAAGAATATTACAGTTCACAGCTTGAAGAAATTAAGAAAGATGGACTGTACAAAGAAGAGAAATCAATAAATTCGACTCAATCAGCAGAGATCGAAGTAGAATACCCAATAGGAACAAAAAGTTCAAAGATAATCAATATTTGTTCTAATAATTACCTAGGACTTTCAAGTCACCCTGATGTTATCGAAGCATGTAAAGCAGGATTAGATAGCAGAGGTTACGGAATGTCTTCAGTTAGATTCATCTGTGGCACCCAGGACATACATAAAGAGTTAGAGAATAAAGTATCTGAATTTTTAGGAATGGATGATACAATACTCTATTCTTCAGCTTTCGATGCGAATCTTGGAGTATTTGAAGCGTTACTTGATGAGGATTGTGCGATCATATCTGATGCTCTTAATCACGCTTCAATTATTGATGGTGTACGTTTATGTAAAGCAAAACGCTATAGATATGCAAACAACAATATGGATGATCTACAGGCAAAACTCGAAGAAGCTAAAGGTGCTAAGATCAAACTGATAGTTTCAGACGGTGTTTTTTCAATGGATGGAGTTGTTGCTCAAGTGGATAAGATCTGTGAATTGGCAGATATGTATAAAGCATTAGTAATGATAGATGATTCACATGCTACGGGTTTCATGGGCAAGCTTGGCAGAGGAACCCACGAAAAGCATGGAATGATAGGCAGAGTAGACCTTATTTCGACTACATTTGGAAAAGCTTTGGGCGGAGCATCCGGAGGATGTATAGCAGGACGACAGGAAATAATTGATATGTTGCGTCAAAGATCTAGGCCGTACTTATTTTCTAATTCAATGGCACCTGTTGTTATTTCAGGAGTTCTAAAAGTTTTTGAGATGCTTTCTAAAGGAACAGAACGAAGAGATAAGTTACATAAGAATACAAGATTCTGGAAGCATGGTTTGGAAGATGCTGGCTTTATCTTAACAAAAAGTGAAAGTCCAATAGTACCAATAATGCTTTTCAATGCACAATTAGCTCAAGATTTCTCTCAGGATCTTTACAAAGAGGGAGTGTATGCGATCGGTTTTTTCTATCCTGTTGTGCCAAAAGGCAAAGCAAGGATCAGAACTCAAATTTCAGCAGGGTTAACTACCGAGCAGCTTGAAAAAGCACGTGATGCATTTGTAAAAGTTGGAAAAAAATACGGAATATTAGGTAAGTCAAAGAAAGAAATAATAGAAATGTACCCACTTTCGATATAGGAAAAGAATAGATCATGAAACAAGGACAAACAATAAATGACAGATATGAGATACTCCGCCTTCTTGGAGAGGGAGGTATGGGTAATGTTTATCTTGTTCGTGATTTTGTAGAAAATAGAGTAATAGCTTTAAAGTTAATTAAAGAGAAATTCTTTTCAAATAAAGCCATTGATAGATTTAAAAATGAATTTAAAATGGTTAACCAACTTTCCCATCCAAATATAATCAAGGTTTATGATCTTGATGTTTATAAAAAAACCGATACATATTTTTTTACAATGGAATATGTTGAAGGAAAAGACCTTACAACAGCATACAAATCTTTATCATACAGAGAAAAATTAGAAATATTGTTACAGATCGCCAGAGGTCTAAATTATATACACAATAGACATATTGTTCACTTTGATATCAAATCAGACAATGTTTTTCTTCTGCAGGATGATAAGGGTGTATTTCAGGCTAAGATCATGGACTTTGGACTAGCAAATCTATTGGAAGATTTTAGTGGAAAGGTAAGAGGGACTCTAGTATATATAGCTCCTGAAATCATGATGAAGAAGGAAGTGGACTATCGAGCTGATCTATATTCTCTGGGCATGGTAATTTACTATATTTTTTCAGATAGATTACCTTTTGAAGAATGTAAAACAGTTAAAGAGATCGTTACCAAGAAGCTTGAAGAGTCTTTCAGGAAAGAAGAGCAATTTATTTCAATAAAAGAGAATTTTGTAAAGAACTTAATTAAGGATCTGTGTTCAGCTAGGAAAGAAGAAAGAATACATTCAGCACAGCAATTGATTTTATACCTTGAAACAGCTTTGGAGATGAATATTCGTGAGGAGGAAGAGCGAATAACAGCTATCTTTAACAATGAATTTTACGATAAAGATAACTTGATTGGTAATTTGCAAGATGAGTACTTAAATTTCTGTTTAAGGAAGGAAAAACGAGTCGGTATGTTCAATATTATCATATCGGAAAATGGTAATGGTCGTACACAGCTTCTTGAAACATTTAATGTTAAAGCTCAAATGAATAGAGTACCGTCTTTATTCATTACAGTAGAAAAAGAAGAAAATCTGGTAAATATATTTTTCAGAAAACTAATTTTTGGATTTATTGGATTTTTAGAAAAAAATGAGAAAAGTAAAAACATATTCATACTTGCAAATAAACTTATAGACAGTGAAGGGTTCTTTGTTCAAGAGGCAGACCTAGTCTTTAAGATCAGGAATGTCTTGAAAGAAATATTTGAGAACATTTCAACAAAACAATCCGTTGTTTTGATGCTGGATGATATAAACTATCTAAATGAAACTGATAAAGAACTATTATCTTATTTTCTTAATTTAGCAGTAACTTCTCCGGTTTTCTTAATGGTTACAATTGATATTGATGATCTTAATTCTTCGGAATGCAGATTGCAGCAATACGAAGATACTTTTTATTTGATACCACCAAAAAAATATTACCTTGAGAATTTGCAAGAAGATAAGGTAATGGATTATTTGGCTTTCATATTAAAGACAGATAAAAAGAATATTGACGATACTATAGCTCCTTACATCATGAAAGAAAGTAATGGGAATTTATTTTTAATAAAAAGCTATTTGGAGTTTCTTTTCTCTCATGAATATCTATTAAAAAAGAAGGATAAATTTACATTTACATATCCAGAGCAGATAACTTATCACTCAAAGATAGTCGATATATACCAAGCCAGATTTTCAAATCTTTCAAACAATGAAAAATTTATATTTCTATTTATCGCAGGAAAATATGATAAAGGTGCAAGTCTGGATAAGATAAAGGCTATTTTCTCAATTAAAGATCTTGATGATATTATATCGAACCTTCTAAGAATGAATTTAATAGATTCAACTGTGAGGAGAGGTAAGAGCTACTACAAGATAAAGAATGAAAATTTTTCAAAGGTTATTAAGACTTTCTCAACTGATGATAGAGAAATGTTTTACGATAAGTTAGTCGATTATTACGTTAAAAAGAAAAAAAGTTCTCTAATAACTTATACTTACTGCCTGATAAAATCATCTGCAGAGGTAAAAGATAAAAAGAAACAATTGAAAGAAACAATTGATTATTGTAGGAAGAATAATCTTAATTCTGATCGAAAAAACCTGTTAATATTTGAATATAAAAATTTTAAGTTAAGAAATACAACTAGGGTAGAGATACTTAAAGAGTTATATTTGCTTTTAATTTCAATAGGTAGTTTTGAAGAAGCTTTTGTTTATTATAACGAACTATTAAAGAAATTGAAACTTGATAAAAATTCGTATGAATATGCAATTATTTTAGCAGATAGTGTTTGTTTTAGCAGGTCTAAAGTATCACTTCATAAGAAATCAGAAAATTTGAAAAAATCAGCACATATTCTGGCTAAATCAGGGAACTTTGAACTTTATTTAACTGTTCTGTACAAAAGGTTGACTTTCCTTGTTAGAAGTGGAAGGATACAGGTATGTACCAATGTTATAAATCATGAGCTGAAAAGGTATAAAAATAATTTTGATCTCGAAACTAAGAAGAAGTTGAAAGACATGCTTAAATATTTCGAGAATGCGAATAAAATTCAAAGAACAGAAATTTATCTTAAACTTGTTCATGTATATAAATACTTGGAAGCAGATTTTGTATACCCTGAGGAGCGAGCAGATCTATTGTTGATAATAATTTTAGATCTTATAGTTTCAAAGAATAATCAAAGGGCAATGTCACTGATAGAATCCTATTTATATGAAAATATATTGAAGTTAAATAAGGTAAATGAACTATCTCTGTTGTATATATACGCAAATTTAATGTTCAAATATGGAAAGCTTAAGAAGGCATTTAAACTATATTCAGAGATCGAGCAAATTTCAGTAAAGAAGACAGTTGGTAATAACTTATTAACAGTTTTAACTGATAAGTTAGAAGTAATGACCAACATGAGAAAAACTGCAAACAAAGTTGACAATGAATTTGATAAAGCTATAACTTTAGGTAAACGCTTTAAAGATTATTTGGCTCTGTTTAGATTGTACACAAAGTATATTAACTTCTTAATATCATCAGGTAGATGGAGAGATGTTGAGATAAATATTATGTTTGCATTGAATTTGATTCATAAAATATCGAATAAAGATGAGATAAAAAGATTCATAGTTACTATCGCTTACTATCATTATATAATTAAAGACCCTAGCGGATATTTCATTATTATAAAGCAAATAACACGATTGAATCCCCAAATAGAGAATTCAACTTCAATATCAAAACTTTTAAAACATGCTTCGATGCTATTTTCTCTTTATGGAGAGAGCACGGTCAAAGAATTATTTAACGAATTCAAAAATGTGAATAGTAGAAGAATAAGAACATTGTTTTTATTGAAATATTTTAATATGCAAATGAATAATGGCTTCAAAGAGAATATGGAGCAGATAGCGGAAAGGATCTCAGATCTAAAATA
>WTAK01000078.1 GCA_013139625.1 Candidatus Delongbacteria bacterium
AAGGATACAGAAAAGGTTGAACTATTTATCACCAATAGAATATAAAAAGGCGATGTAGAATAATCTATATCGCCTGTCCGTGTCCACTTTTAGGGGTGCACTTCAAATAGTGACCCTTTGCTCGAAAAATTAAAAAAATATTAAAAAAAAAGATCCTGAAATAAATTCAGGATGACGGATTACTAAGATCTTTTCAAATAATAATCAGGATGTCTATGTTGATGTGCAATTACAGTTATAATAATTCTATCTTCTTCAGCAACATACAAAACCATATACGGAAAACGTTTAAGAATATATCGTCTCGTATTTTCACCTACTTTTTGCCAAGCAATAGGATACTTTTTAATAAAATCGATACCAACAAAAAACTCATCATAAAATTGATCCCCTAAACCATGTAATTGATCGTTATAATAGTTTATGGCATCTTCAAGTTCAGTATCAGCAGGTGAAAGAAATATAACTTTCATTTCTTAAGTCTTTTTTTAACACTATCTAAAGAAACAGCTTCTGTCTTACCTGCTTTATAGCTGGAATATCGAGCTTCAGATTCTGCAACCCAAGCCGTTTCAATTTCAGGATCAGACTCACTAAGACTTTCTAAGATCAATTCAACAAGTTGAATTTTATCAATAGGATTTAGATGTAAAGTTTCTTTTTTTAATTCTTTAGTGATCATATCTACCTCTAATTCTTAAGTACCAAAATAATGTAATAATTATCCTGTTGTTTTTCAACATAAAAAAAGGGACGGTTTGAAATCGTCCCATACATTTAATTTAATCCGATGTGGGAAGGCGTGGGAGCCTTTTCCCCTACGAAATATCTATTTACCTCAACGGTGCAACTAACCCAACCTTCTTATAAACCTTTGACAATATCTTATACGCTGACTTTTGAACATTCGCAGCACTTGCTTTCAGAATTTGATCAAGATGATCTTTGTTTTTAAGAAATTCATCATGCTTTTCTTTGATAGGTCTAAGCGTTTCAACTACGATCTCAGCAAGATCCTTCTTAAAATCTCCATAACCTGAATTTACATACTTCTCTTCAATTTTAGGAATTTCAGTATCTGTCAAAGTTGAGTAGATCGTTAATAAATTATTTATACCTGCTTTCTCAGGATTGTTAGGATCATAAACAATATCTGTACCTGAATCAGTAACTGCACTTTTGATTTTCTTAGCAGTAATATTTAGATCTTCGGTAAGAATAATAGTTCCCTTTGGAGAAATAGCTGACTTACTCATTTTATTCTCAGGGTTCTGTAGATCCATAATTCTGGCACCTTGCTTTGGAATAATAGGATCAGGAATATTAAATGTCGGAGAATAAGTATGATTGAACTTAGCAGCAAGATCTCTAGCTAATTCAAGATGTTGCTTTTGATCTTCCCCAATAGGAATCAAATTCGCGTTATAAAGTAAAATATCAGCAGCCATCAACACAGGATAAGCATATAGCCCAACATTTATAAATGTACCTTCTTTTGCAGATTTATCTTTAAACTGGGTCATTCTATTAAGCTGTCCCATACCTGTCAAAGTATTTAAAATCCAAGTCAGTTCAGTATGCCCTGTAATATGAGATTGTACAAAAATATTTGATTTCTCAGGATCTAACCCAATTGCAAGGTAAAGAGCCAGCATAGAATAAGTTCTGCTTCTAAGCTCACTAGGAACTTGAGGTACTGTCAAGGCATGCAAGTCAACGATTATATAATTCTTTGTATAATCAGGGTATTTATCCTGTAGATTTACAAAGTTTTTCATAGCCCCTATATAATTACCAAGCGTTAAATTATTAGTGGGTTGAATTCCACTTAAAATTGTTTTAGTTGCTGTATTATTTTCCATAGTATTTCTTCTCTGTTTTTATTTTCTGAGACGTGATAAATCTCGTCTCTACGAACTAACCACTAATCACTGTCCACTAACCACTATCTTACGGCATTTCTATTGAACATGAATTGAAAACAGGTCCATCAACACAGGTAAGATAGTAACCGTCTTCTTTTTTCTTCTTCACTGCACAACCCTGACAAACTCCAATTCCACATGCCATTACAACTTCCAAAGATACCTGACAATAATGTTCATTCTCAGCCACATAATCTGCAACTGCTCTCATCATTGGATTAGGACCAACTACATATATATTGTAATCATTTATTTTCTTAAGATTATTATTTTTTATCTCGGCTTTCAATATGTCTAGAACATTACCTTCAAAGCCTAATGAGCCATCATCAGTAGCAGCAAAAAGTTTTATATTTTGATCCATAAAAAAGTCAATATCGAAGAAACCTGACTTATCTCTATTACCCCAAATTAAAGTAACCTGATCACCTTTATTGGTAAAGTACTGCATTAGCTTTTTGATCGGAGCGATACCTACTCCACCCGCAAGTAACAACTTTTCTTTACCGTTAACCTTAGTATTGAATCCGTTACCTAAAGGACCCAGAACATTTATCTTTTCACCGACCTTTAACATTCTTTTCAAAATGTCAGTTCCTCTACCTACAACATCAAATATGATCTCAAATTCGTCTCCGTTCGTATAGGAAACTGCGAAAGGCCTTCTCAACACAGGTACTGATTCATCTTTGTTATTCACTTGAATAGTAATGAATTGTCCCGGTTTCGTATTCTTTGCAATTTTTGAAGATCTTAGTACTGCTGTGATAAGATTGTGCTTCAATTCTTTTACTGAGACTACCTCAGCTTGTACTTCATAATATTTTGGTGCTGCCATATTTCTGATGCCTATATATTTTAATTTTACTGCTTTATATACCTACCCAAGTTTATTCCGATCTTTTTCAAAGTTCCATTATCATCTTCATAGATCAAAAGTCCACTGAGATCGTTTTCTATTAAAAAATACTTTCCTTCTTCCCTACCCATTACGAACACTGCCGTTGCAAAAGCATCACTCAAGTATGCTTTATCAGTAATAACAGTAACACTCACAAGGTCAGAGGTTCCATACCCTGTAGCAGGATCGATAATATGACAGTATCTCGTACTATCTTGAATGAAGAATTTTTCGTAATCACCTGAAGTCGCTATTGCTCCATTTGCAACATATAAAGTATCGATCAATGCCCCATGTTCTCTCGGATGTCTGATGCCTATACTTTTCGCTGTTTCAGCTCTGACTAACAGATCTCCACCCGCTTCTACTATAAATTCATTAATCCCATTTTCATTAAGATAATTTGCAACTGAATCCACTGCATAACCTTTACCTATACCTCCAAGATCTATACCACACCTACTGTCGGTATAAAATATAGAATCAATGTTATATTCAATTGCATCAAATGAAGATACTTTAAGTAGATCAATAAGCTTTATCGGATTAGGTAATTCAGGATCTATCAGAGAATTGAATCCCCAGAGCTTTATCACCGGTGCAAGAGCTATGTCAAAACTTTTATCAGTATATTTATACAAATTATGAGATATCTTTAATATTCTTTTCAATGATGCTGGAACTTCAACTTTATTTTGAACAGCTTCCTTATTCAACTTTGACAGAGTGGAAGTTTCTAGCTCAGGACTCATTTCCTGATTGAAATATTCCATTATCTTTCTTGAACCACTGAAAACTGCATTTACTTCTTCTTCGTCACCTTCATATAATCCATAAGCAGTGATCGTGATATCAGTCGTAAATTCAACAAAATTTGTGCTGAATTTTTTCTTTTTCCCCTTACTGCATGAAGCTAAAAGAATCAGAAAAAATATCAATATTATTTTCATGGTTTTCATCGCGGAGAATATCGCTATATTATTAAATAATAGCAAGAAAATAATTTACAATGTTTGCGACAACGGAGATGCGATTCCGGTCGACCACAAGGGTTCGACCATACGGTTTCTTTAATCCTTGCCTTAGCACGATAAATACTTTATCTTTTAATACTGTAATTTATAACATAAAATAATACAATTTCTGTAGGCATAAAATGGGAAAAAGAAAAACCGTCAAAGACATCTATAAAATGAAAAAGCAGAAGAACAAAATAACTATGCTTACTGCTTACGATTATCAATTTGCAAAAATAATGGATAAAGCCGGTATTGATGTAATATTAGTCGGAGATTCACTGAGCATGGTCTTCCAAGGTAATACCACTACTATTCCGGTAACAGTTGAACAAATGATATATCATACTAAGATCGTTGTTGATTCAACGGAGAAAGCATTTATTATTGCAGACATGCCTTTTGGCAGCTATCAGGTATCTGTCGAGAAGGGCGTTGAAAATGCTGTTAATATCATGAAAGAAACAGGTTGCAATGCTGTGAAGATCGAAGGCGGTCAAAGAGTTATTCCATTAGTGGAACAATTGATATTGGCAGGTATTCCTGTATTTGGTCATCTTGGACTTACTCCTCAGTCTATCAATAAATTTGGAAGTTATCGTCTAAGGGCAAGAAAAGAAGGCGAAGCTTATAAACTTATAAATGATGCTGTATTATTGGAAAAAGCCGGTGTGTCAGGTATAATTCTTGAGAAAATACCTTCAGACCTTGCAAAGGAAGTGACTGAAAAGATAAAAGTCCCAACGATAGGGATAGGTGCTGGTTCTGAGTGTGATGGACAAGTTTTAGTCATAACCGATCTGCTTGGTATTGATGAAGATGTTAATTTTAAGTTCGTAAGAAAATATGCAGACCTAAATACTATTATATCTAAATCGGTTACAGATTATATTTCAGATGTGAAAGAATCAAAATTCCCTAGTGAAGAAGAGTCCTACTAATAAACTGGATTTAAAATGAAAATTTTAAAAACGATAGCTGAGGTAAAGAAATACATTAAACCATTCAAATGTAAAGATGACATTATCGGTTTTGTTCCGACAATGGGAGCTTTACATGAAGGGCATCTTGCTTTGGGTGAAGAAGCAAGATATGAGTGTGATTGTCTTATATATTCTATTTTCATCAATCCTACTCAATTTGGTCCAAATGAAGA
>WTAK01000200.1 GCA_013139625.1 Candidatus Delongbacteria bacterium
GGCAATCCGGCATTTATATCAGTAAACACACCTGAATCGTTCCGATATATTGTTGCGCTACCTGCTGAACCGGTATTCCCGGTAATAATAAAATCTAGATCTCCGTCGTTGTCGTAATCACCCCAGACTGCTGAGCCGTAATATGCATCGATCAGGTTCGCCGAAACTGGGAAAAATTGAGTGTATAAAGTTTTAACTGAAATAGCGTTACTGGTAATACCGATTCCCCCGTTATTATAAGCTCTTACGCGATAGTAATAATCTGTAAATGATGATAATCCTGCAACATTAAAAAAAGTTACATTTTTAACATCTCTATTTTGATATCCTGAAACATAATTCGTGAAACTGCTGTCTGTCGCAATATCAAGATAGTAACCTTTAGTACCGGAAGTAGTCTCCCAATTAGCTATAAAACTATAAACATCTACTTTAGTTGCTTCTGTTGCTACTGTTGCAGGAGGAGGATCAATGCTCAAAATAAAACTTTGCTCCGTTGAAAATTCAGAACCGGAAAAATTATTATCAACAGCCTGTACACTCCAGTAATATGTTCCGGGAAACATATTTTTGATTTGATATGAATTGAGTAGGTTTGCATTTCCTGAACTTACGACTTTTCTATAACCTGTCTGGATATTGCTCATCGGGCTTTTTATAGTGCAATTTTGACTTAATGTCCCAATACAAAGATTGTAGGACAATCCGTCTTGAGGAGTCTCATTGTCGGTAGATCTGTCCCATGAAAATGTTATATCACTTCCGTTGATAACTTCAGACAAATTTGAAGGTGAAGTCGGGTTTGTGTTAGATACCGGTGAATCGTTCCGATAGATTTTAGAAACATTTGTACTGCCCGTATAACCTGTCAATAAAATATCCAAGTCACCGTCGTTATCATAATCCCCCCAAGCTGCAGAGCTATAATACACTCCTGTCAGACCTGCATTTATATCTGTGAACATCCCTGAATCGTTCAGATATATTATTGAAATCTTTAGTGTTCTTGTATCGCCTGTCAATAAAATATCCAAGTCACCGTCATTGTCGTAATCACCCCAGGCAGCAGAACCATCCATAACTCCGGGCAATCCGGCATTTATATCGGTAAAAACACCAGACATATTATTATATATTATTGAAACAGGTCTAAAATCTGACTCACCTGTAAGCAGAATATCCAGATCTCCGTCGTTATCGTAATCTCCCCAGACAGCAGAACCATCCATAACTCCGGGCAATCCGGCATTTATATCGGTAAAAACACCAGACATATTATTATATATTATTGAAACAGGTTTATAATCTGAATCACCTGTAAGCAGAATATCAAGATCACCGTCATTATCGTAATCTCCCCAGTCAGTAGAACCATACATGACTCCTAGTAAACCTGCATTTATATCAGTAAACACACCTGAATCGTTCCTGTAAATTTTTGAAATATTCTCCGTTCCCGTATAACCTGTCAATAAAATATCCAAGTCACCATCATTGTCATAATCGGCAAATACGGAAGATCCTTCAATTACGCCGGGCAATCCGGCATTTATATCAGTAAACACACCTGAATCGTTCCTGTAAATTTTTGAAATATTCTCCATTCCTGTATAACCTGTCAATAAAATATCCAGGTCACCGTCATTGTCATAATCGGCAAATGCGGAAGATCCGTCACTTACACCGGGCAAGCCGGCGTTTATATCAGTAAACACACCTGAATCGTTACGATATATTATTGCGCTACCGGCTGAACCGGTATTCCCGGTAATGATAAAATCAAGATCTCCGTCGTTGTCGTAATCACCCCAGACTGCTGAGCTGTTGCTTACTCCTGTCAACACGGCTCCGATGTCAGTGAAAGTCTGGCATTGTAAAAATGAGCTAAAGAAGATTATTACTAACAAGATTATGTTTTTCATAAGATACCTCATGAGTTATTTCAAAATTCTTTAAAAGTATTATAATGTGCCAATGTCATAAAACAAACCTTTTTTTCGAGCGAGAACCAAAAACTACTATTGCCCACAACGGATATGGCAAAAAGTGATTTGCTAAGTCAACACGGGAGTTCAAGTCATTTTGCCAATGTTAGCTTTTGTAGTTTGCCTTATATTTTAATTAAAGAACTTCTTTAGACTCAATTCTTTGTAAATATTCATTCTTTTTTACACTCATAGAAACAAGAGACCAGTATTCATTACCAATCTTTCTCCTGTCTCTCAATATACCTTCTTTTATAAATCCACAGTTTTCATAGCATTTAATCGCTGATATATTCAAGTCAAAAACGACTAGATTTATCAGATTTAGTTTTATTTCATTAAATCCAAACTTGAGTAATTCATTTATTACAAATTTGCCATAACCTTTCCCTCTTTGCTTCGGGGCAATAATCATTCTTGCAATTCCAGCTATATCGTTGGGTTTGTCAATTAAAAATTGGACATGTCCTACAAGCTCTTTTGTTTTATTATCTATAGCTGAAAACATCTTCATAAAATCAGGATTTTTATTAGAGTATTTTAAATTGTCAGATAT
>WTAK01000142.1 GCA_013139625.1 Candidatus Delongbacteria bacterium
CAGGTTATACAAAAAATGAAGTGATCGGAGGAAATTGGTTTGAGATATTTATTCCTGAAAAAGATCAAAGTAAAGTACCCGGCGTATTCTTAGAAGTATTAAAAGGAATGGATGAGTATTCCAGCTATGAAAATCCAATTCTCTGTAAAGATGGTTCTGAAAAAATGATCGGTTGGAAAAATTCTTTGATATATGATCAAGACAATCATATTTCAGGTATGCTTTGTGTTGGTATTGATGTTACTGAGCAAAGAAAAGCTGAGAATGAGTTAAAGAAAAATGAAATGAAGCTTAAAGAAGCACAACGGCTATCAAGTGTCGGTAGTTGGGAATTAGATTTAATTACAAATAAATTAACTTGGTCAGATGAAATTTATAACATTTTTAATATAGATCCGTTAGAATTTGGTGCTACTTATGAAGCATTTATAGATAGTATTCATCCAGATGACAGAGAATCTGTAAATGATGCATACAATCTATCTTTGAAAAATAAAACATCTTATGAAATTGAGCATAGATTACTTCTAAAGGATGGAACAATAAAGTTTGTAAAGGAATTCTGTGAAACTTTTTTTGATGACAATGATAAACCTATAAGCTCATTTGGAATAATTCATGATATTACTAAACGAAAGAAATATGAGGAAGAAATCATAACTCTGAAAAACAAATATTTGGATCTTTACAATAATTCGCCTGATATGTATGTTTCTGTATCTGCCGAAACCGGAAAAATAATAGAATGTAATACTACACTCCTTGCAAAGACAGGCTATGATCAAGATGAAATTATCGGTAAAATGATCTTAGAAATGTACCATGAAGATTCATTAGAAAAAGCAAAAGGTGTATTTGAGGAATTTAAAGCCGGAAATAAGATCACAAATAAGAATTTAGCATTAAAGAAAAAAGATGGTGAAAAAATACATGTAAATCTTAATGTCGAGCCAATAAAAGATGAGACCGGTAAAGTAATTCACTCTATTTCTTCATGGCGTGATATTGGCGAATTAGTTGCTTACGACAATGCTTTGATGGAAAGTGAAGAAAAATATAAAGCATTATATGAGAATGCTCCTTTATCTTACCAATCATTGAACGAAGATGGAACTTTCAGGGATATAAATCCGACTTGGTTAAAAACACTTGGATATAATAGAGATGAAGTGATCGGTAAGAATTTTGGAGATTTTTTGCATCCTGATTGGAAACCTCACTTTGAAAAGAACTTTCCTGAATTTAAACGACAAGGGTATGTAAGCGACGTTCAATTTAAAATAAGACATAAAGATGGTCATTACCTTGATATTTCCTTTGAGGGGTGTATCGGGTACTATCCTGATGGAAGTTTCAAGCAAACTTACTGCGTTTTTAAAGATATAACAGAGCAGAAAAAGTTAGAATATGAATTAAAAAAACATCATGAACATCTTGAAGAACTTGTAAACGAAAGGACTAAAGAATTGGAAGATAAAAACAATGACCTTGAACGACTAAATAAACTTTTCGTAAATAGAGAAAGCAGAATAAAAGAACTACGGGATGAATTGAAGAAATATGAAAAATAACATTGGTTATCAATTATAATATGAGATATAGCTATATGAACAACACTCAAAATATTATCAATACCGCTGGAGTTATCATACTATCCTTAGATCTTGAGGCAAATATACTGTCGTTCAACAAATTTTCGGAAGAATTTACCGACTATAAAATAGATGAAGTTATCGGACAGAATTGGTTTGAGTTATTTATACCTAAAAGGGATCAAAATAAAATACCGGGAGTATTCTTTGATGTATTGAAAGAAATGGGTAAATATTCCAACTATGAAAATCCTATTCTTTGTAAAGACGGTTCTGAAAAAATTATTAGTTGGAATAATTCATTGATTTATGATGAAGAGAATCATATTTCAGGTATGCTCTGTATAGGGATCGATGTTACGGAACAGAGAAAAACTGAAAATGAACTGTATTTAAGTGAAGAAAAATTTAGAACACTTATTCAGAATAATGAAGAAATAATTTATATGATAGATAAAAATGGTATTTTTACTCTATCAGAAGGAAAAGGACTTTCAGCATTAGGCGTAGCCCCCGGAGAAGTTGTTGGTAAGTCTGTTTATGATTTATATAAAGATTCTCCTGAAATATTTGAAGACTACAAAAAAGTTTTCAAAGGAGAAAGTATAACCTGCAATCTAAATATCGGTGGAGTTTATTTTAGAAATTGGTACACACCTCACAGAGATAGCAATAATGAGATCATTGGATTGATGGGAATGTCTGTAAATATTACAGAATCGAAAAAAAATGAGAAAGCTTTAGCAGCCAGTGATAGCAAATTAAAAAAAGCCGAACTGAATGCAAAATTCGGGTACTGGGAAATAGATATTAATAGCAATGCTGTAAATTTATCTGATGGAGCAAAAGAAATATTTGGAATTGAAGATAATGAAATTAATCTGACAATGATGAGAAATATTCCTTTAGAAAAATATAGAATTTCAAATACTATTGCATTCAACGAACTTGTTAGAAATGATGTTCCATATAATGTAGAATATGAATTCAAGACTAAAGGTAGTGAAGATATTAAAAGAATAAATTCAACTGCAACTTATAGCAAAAATAAAAATGCTGTTTTTGGAATAGTCAAAGATATTACCGAGCGTAAGATATCAGAGGAAATACTAGCAGAGAGTGAAAAACATTACCGTCAATTGTTTGAGATGTTGCCTTATGGCTGTGAGGTTTTGGATACTCAAGGAACTATTATTGATTGTAACAAAAATACTGCTGAATTACTTGGTTATGAGAAAGATGAGATTATCGGGGAAAAAATGACGAATTTTGTTAATGCTGATACTGTTAAAATCTTCAAAGAAAACTTTCCAAAAGTAATGAATGGAGAATCAATTTCTGTTGATGCTTGCATGGTACATAAAAATGGAGGGAATATATTTGTTCGAAGAACTGCCTCCCCGATCAGAGATTCAAATGGTAAGATCAAGTTGATGCTAGGTTTAAGTATCAATATGACCGAAAAGAAACTGGCAGAAGAAGAACTTTCAAAACACCGTCAACATCTTGAAGAAGTGGTTAAAGAAAGAACCTTAGAATTAGAACAAAAGAATAAAGACCTTGAAAAATATAATGACCTATTTATTGGAAGAGAGCATCGCATTAAAGAATTAAGGGATGAAATTAAAAGGTTAGAGGATAATATTAACAAATGAACTTGAAAAACATAAAATACACTAGTGTGATCATCCTACTTTTATTTAACACTGTCCTAGAATTATTTGCCCATAAAGTTAATGTTACTAAATTTCAATCAGCATCTGAATACAACTATCCCCCTTTCTGCATAGTTAATGAAGATAGCACAGCAGGTGGCTTCTCTGTTGAATTGTTAAAAGCTTCCTGTGAAGCTATGGGAATTGGAATTGATTTCAAAATTGGAGAATGGAATATTATCAAGGATGAATTGGCTGAAGGAAAAATTGATATTTTACCGCTTGTAGGAAGAACTCCTGAGAGAGAAAATATTTATGATTTCACTTTCCCATATATTTCTTTCCACGGTGCAGTATTTGCAAGAAAGGATGAGCAAAGTATTGAAAATTTGGGCGACCTTAAAGATAAAGTAGTAATGGTTTTAAAAGGGGATAATGCTGAAGAATATGCTAAAAGAGTAAAATTATCTTCAAACTTAAAAACAACTTCAACTTATGAAGATGCATTTTTATCATTGGAAAAGGGTAAATGCGATGCTGTTGTTGCACAAAAATTAATGGGGCTGAAAATTATCAAGAATCAAAGATTAAAAAACATTGCCCCGCTGGATCTTATTTTAAATGAATTCAAACAAGATTTTTGTTTTGCCGTAAAAGAAGGGGATAAAGAACACCTCGCAACCATTAATGAGGGTCTTTCAATTGTTATAGCAAATGGTACTTTTAACAAACTTTATGAAAAATGGTTTTCACCGAAAATAAAATATCAACGAACTAAGTTAGTAATTGGAGGAGATTACAATTATCCTCCTTATGAGTTTTTGAACGAAAAAGGGGAACCAACTGGATATAATGTTGATCTTATTAGGACTATCTCTAAAGACCTAGGAATACTGATCGAAGTAAAACTTGGAGTATGGTCTGATATCAAAAATGAACTTTTAAATGGAGAGATCGATGCTATTTTAGGAATGTATTATACTAAAGATAGAGATATTGATTTTGATTTCTCTACACCGCATACCGTTATTGATCATGTTATAATTAATAGAGCAGGATCTGAGCAATTTGACAATATTATGCAATTGAAAGGAAAGCAAATTGTAGTCATGAAGGATGATGTGATGCACGATTATTTATTATCAAATGGATTCGATAACGAAATTAACGCCGTAAAATCACAGCAAGAAGCATTATTAAACTTATCTAACGGCAATTATGATTGTGCTCTTATCGCAAAAACACCTGCTCTTTACTATATTGAAAAGGACAAACTAAAAAATTTAATAATTAATGACCATACATATTTGTCTCAACAATACTGTTTTGCAACCATAGAAGGAAATGATGCTCTAACAACTATCTTAAGTGAGGCATTAGCCAATTTGAAAGCTTCCGGAGAATATGGAAAAATTTATTCAAAATGGTTTCAATCTTATGAAAAGTCAGCTATAAATTATACTCAAATATTGAAATACTCTATCGTAATTTCGATCCCATTATTTATCGTAATAATAGTGATCGTTTTTTGGAATAGATCCCTTCAAAGTCAAGTGAATCGAAAAACTAAAGATCTATATCATGAAATTGATGAAAGAAAAAATGTGGAAAACGAACTGAAAATACTAAATGAAAATCTTGAAAAACGAGTGAAAGATCGTACTGAAGAAATCGAAAATATTGCTAAAACTCTTCAAGAGAAAAAATCAAAGTTGGAAAAAGCACAAGACGCTATGCGTTTTTTAGTAGAAGATGTGAATTCATCCAGAGAGGAACTTGCCACAGTAAATAAAAAATTACTTTCTGCAAATAAAGAACTTGAAGCCTTCACATACAGTGTTTCTCATGACCTTAGAGCTCCTCTAAGATTGATCATCGGTTATTCCAATATTTATATTGAAGACTATGGAGATTCTCTTGGAGCAGATGAAAAAAATGTTATAAATACAATAACCCGAAATACTCAAAAGATGCAACAACTTATTGATGACCTTTTAAAATATTCTAGGATTGGCAAAGCAGATATAAATATTGCTAATATCGACACAATTAAAAAATTTGAGAATAAGTTTGACGAATGCTCAAAAATTGACGAAAGTAGAAAGATCAATTTTAATATTGCTGAGACTTTACCAAATATTAAAGCAGATAAAATATTATTCACACAACTTGTACATAATTTAATTTGTAACTCCATAAAATATACAAATAAAGAAAAAGTTGCTGAGATAAATATTGGATTTACAGAAGATAATGATACTTTAACGATCTTTATTGAAGATAACGGTGTTGGATTTGATGAAAAGTATAAACATAAATTATTCGAAGTATTTCAAAGATTGCATAGTGATGAAGAATTCCAAGGAACCGGGATCGGACTTTCAATTGTGGCAAAAGTGGCACAAAAACATGGATGGACTGTCGATGCTGAAAGTACGATCAATGAAGGAGCAAAATTCTATATAAGGATACCAAACCGTCATCTCGATACGATCACTTCGTAATCACTCGATGACCGGTAAATGTACGGGCGTTATTTATAACGCCCAATAAGAAAAAGGAGACACCTATGAAACTAAAAGATTTAGAACCTATTGAACTTCTCCTCGTTGAGGACAACATGGATGAAGCGAGTATGGCAATTCGTGAGTTGAATAAACATAACCTTGCAAATCATCTTTTGCATGTAAAAGACGGAGAAGAAGCATTAGAGTATATTTTCGGCAAAGGTAGATACGAAGGTCGAAATGTAAACGATATCCCAAATGTAATATTATTAGACCTTAAAATGCCAAAAGTCGATGGTATCGAAGTTCTTAGAGAAATAAGAGCTGATGAAAGAACTAGGAAAATACCTGTTGTAGTTCTTACTTCTTCGCAAGAGGAAAAAGATATTACAGATGCCTATGATCTTGGTGTTAACAGTTATATTGTAAAACCAATAGACTTTGAAAATTTTTCTAACTCAATTAAAGAAATTGGATTATATTGGTTAGTATTAAATAAGGTATAATGTAAGGAACAAAAAACATGGAAAATACATTAAATATTTTAATTCTGGAAGACAACGTTGATGATCTTGGTTTGATAAAAAGAGAATTAGAAAAACTCGATGAAAATATTATTGTCAGAAGTACTGATAATAGAGCAGAATATATAAAATTTCTGAATGAAGAATTACCAAATATCGTACTATCAGACTATAAATTACCGGATATTAATGGTAAAGAATCCTATGATATACTAAGGGATCTCAATTCGGATATTCCATTTATTCTTGTTTCCGGCAGTATCGGTGAAGAAGGTGCTATCGATTTATTAGTTTACGGAATGAATGATTACATTCTTAAAGATAATTTAAAAAAACTTGTACCTGCAATTAAAAGAGAAATTAAGGAGTATAAAAATAGGTTAGATACCAAAATTATACAAGATAAATTAATTGATAGTGAAAGAAATTATCGTCTCATGACTACAAATACATTAGATACGATATGGAGAACAGATAAAGAATTCAATGTAACTTTTGTTAATGATGCGATTTTTGAACTTTTAAGATACACCCCTGAAGAATTTATTGGAATGAGTGCAAATACTTTTGTGACAGCAGAAGGAATGAAGACAATTGAATCTGTTGCTAAGGAATTAACTGAAAATTATAAAAATGGAAAAATTATTCAATCTAAATTTGAAGTAGAACAAATTCGTAAAGACGGTTCTATAATTGATGTTGGATTAAGAGCAAATATATTAGAAGATGATAATGGAGAATTTATCGGTTTCCAAGGTAGATCTGTAGATATTACTGAACAAAATAAGATTCAAAAAGAACTACTGAGACTCTCTATGGCCGTTGAGCAAAGCCCGAATGTAGTTGTTTTAACAGATCTATCAGGTAATATTATTTATGCAAACCCTCGATTTACAGTAATAACAGGATATAACCTTGAAGAAGCACTAGGTACAAATCCCCGTATCTTAAAATCCGGTGAAATGGAAGATGGATTTTATATGAAATTATGGGAAATCGTTTCTTCTGGCAAAATATGGAAAGGTGAAATGAGTAACAAGAAAAAGGACGGAACTCTTTACTGGGAAAAAGCTATTATCAG
>WTAK01000065.1 GCA_013139625.1 Candidatus Delongbacteria bacterium
GTAATTGAAAATTTATAATCAAGAGAAAACATGTACAACAAAAGAGTAGTGATCGCAATCGGAGGAAATTCTTTAACTCCTACTGACAAAACCAACTGGATGGAATCTCAGTTCAAAAACACAAGAACAAGTATTGATTCTATCATCACATTGATCGAAAAAGGTTATTCAGTAGTTATTTCCCATGGTAACGGACCACAAGTAGGTGTAGCGTTAAGAAGAGTTGAGGAAACAAGAGATATCTTACCTGAAATACCATTAGGTATTTTAGTAGCTGAAACGGAAGGAAGTATGGGCTATATGATCGAACAAAGTTTGCAAAATGAACTTTTCGATAAAGGTATCAAAATACCTGTGACAACAATATTGACTCAGGTTCTTGTTGATAAAGATGATGAAGCTTTACTTGATCCTACAAAGTATATTGGAAGTTTTTATACAGAGGAAGAAGCAAATGAGCTTGCAAGAACAAATGGTTGGAAAGTAAAAAAAGATGGTGATAGAGGTTATAGAAGAGTAGTTGGATCTCCAAAACCTTTGGCTATAATCAACAAGCCTACATTGAGAAAACTTGTTGACAGTGGAATTATCGTTATTGCAGGTGGTGGTGGTGGAATTCCTGTTTATTTGGATGAAAATAAACATTTTAACGGTTTGGATGCGGTTATTGATAAGGACAGGGCAAGTGCTTTGATCGGTAATGTTATAAACGCTGATGAGTTATACATCTTAACTGCAGTTGAAAAAGTTTGTCTGAATTTTGGCAAACCTGATCAAGTTGAAATAGATCACATGACTGCTGATCAAGCTGATCAATATTTAAATGAAGGTCATTTCCCATATGGAAGTATGGGACCAAAGATGAAATCAGCTATAGAATTTTTAAAAGGCGGTGGAAAGAGAGTAATAATCACTGCTATAGATAAATTAGTAGAAGCTGTTGAAGGAAAGAATGGAACTAGTATTACAAACTAGAAACTAAACTTTAAAAAACTCAGGGTAAAATTATGAGTGAGAAGATTAAACTTCCTGACGGGTTCAGAAGCTGGGAAGCTGACGTAAAGATCGGTAAGAAAGAAGACAAAGTTACTATCGGTCACTGGGCAGATGGATGTAAGGGATGCTTGATCTGTGTTGATGTGTGTCCAAAAAAAGTCTGGAAACCAATCGAAGCAAAGAACAAATATAATGGGCAGTTGGTAACTGTAGTTAAAGCCGATGCTTGTATTAAATGTATGCTATGTGAGATACATTGCCCGGATTTCTGTATAAAAATATTTTAATTAAAAAATTCACGAGGTAAGACCTTGAAGAAAAATATAAAATTTTACTCCGGTGCAGAATTAGTTGCTAAAGCGGCTATTGATGCAGGATGTAGATTTTTTGGAGGATATCCGATCACTCCATCATCTGAGATCGCTGAACATATGTCTAAAGAATTACCTAAAGTTGGTGGAACTTTCATACAAATGGAAGATGAAATTGCGGCTATGGGTTCTATAATAGGTGCATCTTTAGCAGGTGTTAAATCTTTGACAGCTACAAGTGGACCCGGCTTCTCGTTAAAACAAGAAAACTTGGGATATGCTTATATGGCAGAAGTACCATGTGTTATCTGTAACGTTATGCGTGGTGGACCATCAACAGGACTTCCAACAGCATTAGCTCAAGCTGATATTATGCAAGCTAAATGGGGAACTCACGGAGATCACCCTGTTATAGCATTAACTCCGGCTTATCTGGAAGAAGTTTATGAATTAACAATCAAAGCTTTTAATTTTTCAGAGATGTACAGAATTCCTGTAATTATTTTACTGGACGAACTAATAGCTCACCTTAGTACTGCAATTGAATTACCGGATAAAGATCTTTTAGTTATCAAGAATAGAAAAGGTCCTACGGTGAAACCTGAGAAATATTTCCCTTATGATACTGCTTACGGTGACGTTCCTCCAATGGCAGATTTCTTTAAAGGATATAGATATCATGTTACAGGACTAAGTCATGATAAAACAGGATTTCCAACGACTGATCCGGATCTTGTTCAAGCTGACCAGGAAAGACATATTAGAAAAGTTAATGCTAATAAAGGTAAAATAATTGATTTTGAATATTATAAAATGAGAGATGCTGATATCGTTATCTTTGCTTATGGTTCAACTTCTAGAGCTGCCAGAGTGGCGATAGATAAAGCAAGAAAACTTGGAATAAAGGTCGGCATGATGAGACTTAGAGTTATTTGGCCTTTACCTGAAGCAGAGATCTTAAAACTTTGTAGTAAAGTTAAGGCAATTATCGTACCTGAGATGAATTTGGGCCAATTAAGCAATGTTATCGAAAAATTTGCGGCTGACAGAACTAAGATCGTCGGTATTAATCATGTAGGTGGTGTTCCTATCCATCCAAGTAACATACTTGATGTAATTAAGGAGGTGAAATAATGGCTTTTGATTATGAAAAGTATTTAAGAATGGAAAAAATACCTCACCTTTGGTGTCCAGGTTGTGGAATTGGTGTTGTGCTGAAATCAATGCTAAGAGCTATCGATAATCTTGACTGGCATAGAGATGATACTGCATTTGTATCTGGTATCGGATGTACAAGTAGAGCTCCGGGTTATATAGATTGTAATACATTACACACAACACATGGTAGAGGTTTGACATTTGCTACCGGTATTAAAATGGCAAAGCCTGATAAAAATGTCGTTATTTTCTCCGGTGACGGTGATGCTACAGCAATTGGTGGAAATCACTTTATTCACGCATGCAGAAGAAATATTGACATGACATTGATTATTGTAAATAATAATATCTATGGTATGACAGGTGGGCAACACTCACCAACTACACCTATCGGTTTTAAAGCAAGTACTACAATTTACGGTAATATCGATCCTAGTTTTGATATTTGTTTGCTCGCAAGAGCAGCAGGAGCTACCTATGTAGCTAGATCTACAGTAAACAATGGAAGAACTTTAGAAAAATACATTCAAAAAGGATTAGCGAATAAAGGCTTCTCAGTTATTGAAGCTGTTTCAAATTGCCATACTCAATTCGGTAGAAAAAACAATATGAGTGACCCTATATCATCCCGTAAATGGATAAAAGATCGTGAGATACCTCTTGCAAAAGCAAGAAGTATGAAAGCAGATGATCTTAAAAATATGGTTATTACAGGTGAATTCATCTCAGAAGAAAGTGATATGGAAAGATGGGAAAATTATAACAGGGCATTGGAAGAATATACTAAAGCTTATGGTGATCTAATTAAAAAAGTTAAGAAAAAAAAATAATTTAGAAATTACTTGGAGATAAATAATGAAACAAAACCATTATGAAGCCCGTTTTGCTGGAGTTGGAGGTCAGGGTGTTATACTTGCAGGTAAGATATTAGCTTATGGTATGGTTAATTATGAAGAGTGTCAAGCACTTCAGACACCTACATATACTGCTCAAGTTAGAGGTGGTCCTACTAAGGTAGATGTTGTGATC
This sequence comes from Candidatus Delongbacteria bacterium, assembly GCA_013139625.1. Lineage (GTDB taxonomy): Bacteria > UBA4055 > UBA4055 > UBA4055 > UBA4055 > WTAK01. The sequence goes on from WTAK01000065.1 coordinate 3,495, forward strand.
GATAAAAAACATATTGAATACCCCAGAACAGAAAATATCGATTTCTTTTTATCGTTACATCAAAAAGCATTTGATCTATATTTTACAGACCTGAAAGATGATGCTATTGTTGTGATTGATCCTAACCTAACACAGCATATTCCAAAAGATATACCTCAACAAGTGTTTGTTGTTGATCTTGTGGAAATTGCAAAAAAGGAAATGGGTAATCCACTTTACGCAATGGTACTTGCTGTTGGTTTCTTTGCAGGTGTTACAAAGCTTATCAAGAATAAGAATGTTCAAAAATCTGTAATTGATAATGCTCCGAAAGGTACTGAAGTAGAGAATCTTAAAGCTGTAAGAATTGGTTTTGCATTAGCAAAAGAAGCACTTAAAAGAAAAGAAGATCTTGTACGTTTAACATTGAAAGATATTGATAAGAATAAATTATAAATTCTTTGGAGTTATTTTATGGTAGAACTTAGTTTAGTAATGGTAAAACCACATGCTTTTGATACAAAGAAACTTGGAATAATTGTATCAATGCTCGAACAAAACGGCTTCAAAATTGTTGGATTAAAATCAATTAAGCTTACAACGGAACTTGCGAGAAGATTCTATTTTGTTCATGAAGGTAAAGAATTCTTTGAAAGGTTGATCAAATATATGAGTTCCGGTACTATTGCAGCTATTTGTGTGCAAAAAGAGAATTGTGTAGTAGAACTTAGAAAATTAGTCGGAGCTACGGACCCTACTAAATCTGAGGTTGGTACTATCAGAAAAGCTGTTGGTGAAACTGTTGAAGCTAACGGGGTTCATTCTTCTGATTGTATTGAAAATGCGAGAAAAGAGATTAGATTTTTCTTCTCTGATATCGAACTTTACTCTTACCAGTACTTAGATTACTAAGATAGTATTTGGATTATTAAGATTTGACGAAATATTGTTACAAGGCAGGAAATTTTCCTGCCTTTTTTTATTACTATTGAAATAAATCCTTAATATACTTATATTTATTAAGTTGTTAATTAATACTTAGAGAGCAAAAGCAAATTATGCCATCATTCGAATTATTCATAGCAAGAAGATACCTGAGAAGCAAGAGTAAGACTGCTTTCATATCTACTATCACATATATATCATTCTTCGGAATTATGCTTGGAGTTGCAGTTTTGAGCATTGTAATGTCTGTCATGAACGGTTTTGAAACTGAAGTTAAGACAAGGTTCATTGCAAATGATTCTCATCTGAGAGTTAGGGCTTTCAGAGATAGACCTTTCGAATATAATGAGAGAGTGATCGAAGTAATTAAAGCTGATTCAACTATAATCGGAGCTTCACCATATATTGAAATGTTCAGCATGGTGAAAAGTAATGATTATACCGAAGGTGCTTTGGTTAGAGGTATCGATATTGAAACTATTGAAGATACTTCTCCCTTAAAAAGTCAACTAATCGCAGGTACTTTCGAATTCGAGAAAGGTGACAATGAATATCCGGGTATCATTCTCGGAAAAGGGCTTGCTGATAAAACAGGAGTTATTCCCGGTGATAGGATCAGGATAATCTCCCCTGCTTTAAGTTCTACATTCTCACAGCCTCCGGTAAAATCTTTCACAGTGACAGGTATATTTGAAACAGGGTTGGCAGAAATTGACGGTGCTCTATGCTACATTGCTCTTCCTAATGCTCAGAAATTATATAGAATGCCTGATAAGGTTAATGGAGTATATTTAAAACTATCATCACTTGATCATACGGATGCTGCGAAAGATAGATTGAATGAGGATCTTGAATTTCCTTTGAACAGTATAAGTTGGAAAGATCTTCACAGTAACTTATTTGCATGGTTTGAAATAGAAAAAATGATGATGGGAACTATCCTGAGCTTGATAATTATCATTGCAGCTTTCAATATTTTGTCTAGCTTAATAATGATAGTGATGGAGAAAAAACAGGAAGTTGGTATCTTGATGGCGATGGGTGCAAATAAATGGCAAGTCATGAAAATTTTCATTTATCAGGGAATGATGATAGGTGTTATAGGTACAATATTGGGGCTGATCATTGGTATCGGTGTTTGTTGGTTGCAACTGGAATATCAAATAGTTTCTCTGCCCGGTGATATTTACTTTATCACTGCGATGCCTGTACAAATGAGATTTAATGATTTTATGATGATCGGTATCGTATCATTGGTATTGACATTTGTAGCAACTTTATATCCATCAAGGCAGGCAAGTAAGATGCTTCCTGCAGAAACAATAAGGAATGAATAGTACTCGCAGTCATTGACTGCGATGTATAAAACGAAATTAGAACACAAAAAGAGTAAGAAATGTTATTAAAAGTAAAAGATCTACATAAAAGTTATAGCCTCAGCAAAAGAGAGATCCCTGTTCTGAAAGGTGTCAATTTAGAACTTGGTCAAGGTGAGATCATAGCTGTAATGGGGAAAAGTGGAGCTGGAAAATCAACTCTGTTGAATATTATCGGTACGCTGGATAAACCTCAGAAAGGTATCATTGAATTCAATGGTGAGAATATCTTAAAATATTCAGAGAAGCAATTGGCAAATTTCAGGAATAAGAACATTGGTTTTGTATTTCAATTTCATTATTTACTACCTGAATTTACTGCTTTAGAGAATATTATGCTGCCAGGGCTTATCAGAGGTGAGAATATACCTGACCTTAAAGATCGAGCAAAAAAGATACTTGATATGATCGAACTCGGGGACAGAGAAGAACATAGAAGTGGGGAACTTTCAGGTGGTGAGCAGCAGAGAATTGCATTTGCGAGATCACTGATAAATAAGCCTTCGCTGATACTTGCCGATGAACCCTCAGGTAATCTGGACAATACTTCATCTGACAAACTGCATGATATTATGTGGTCATTTGCAAGAGAGAACAATACATCCTTTATCGTAGTAACACACGATAGAACATTGGCTGAAAAAGCTGATAGAATAATTAACATCGTTGATGGGGTCATCTATGAAATGTGATAAATGCGGTGCACCGAATGTCGTGACCAAGATAGTTATTCAGGGCCCGGAGGGAAAAGATTCTGAAGAGTTGAACTTGTGCCCTACTTGCTTTCAGAAATTCATCAAGGATCATCCTGAGATGAAAAATGGACAAATGGGTAAATCTTTGAATGATTTCCTACTTGGCACCTTGAATTTGATCAATAAAGATATGAATAAGAACCTTCCTCATACACATAAACCACATGAGCAGATGATAAAAACTTGTGCCAATTGTGGTATTACTTTGGATAGAGTTGTAAAATCAAATAGGGTCGGTTGTGCTGAATGTTATGATATTTTCGCTACCGAGATCGATGATATACTTTATGAAGAAATCGGGAATAACAGGCTAACTTTAGACTTTGGAAAACAATCTGACGAAGAAAAGATCATTATTCTTCAAGATAAATTGGATTCCGCTATAAAAAGTGAAGAATATGAACTTGCAGCTTTACTTAGAGATGAATTAAAAAAAATCAAATGACATTATCATTGTACTGTACGGGAAGGCTCCCACGCCTTCCCTCATCGATTTAATCATAACAGGAGAAAAATATGAAAAAAATATCAATTATATTCATTCTTACGATCATTGCGATCATTTTTGCTCAGGAATCATCCTGGCAGCAGTCTGAGACTATCAATATACAGCTTGGTGTTAGAGATAAGAATTCTAACCTTGCAGAATACAAAGCAACTTTCAAAGTAACTGAGACAACTACTGAAAAGGCAGTTGAAACAACTATCACTGTAACTGCTGACCAATGGGGATTTGTGAATTTCCCTGAAGATTTTGGTGTTGATGCTTTAAAAGGTGATTATGATTGGACTTGTACTGTAGCCGGTAAAATAGTTACTTACGGGAAGTTCGATTTTAAGAAAACCGGTAACATGGCAAGAGTTCTTACTTACAAGAAAGTGAAGTAGAATGAAAATCGGCATACTTACAGCGACCATAACGGAAAGTGATTTCTTCCCGAATATAATCGAGCTAAAAAAAATAGCAGAGAAAAGAGGGCACACCGTTGATATTTTCAAAAATGGGGAGTTCAACTTATTCATCGAGAATGGAGCAACTAAGTTATTTTACAACAAGGAACCTTTCACTGTAGCTGATTACGATATCGTACTCAACAGAATATCTGTCAGAGAAAAAAGTAATGCTGAGTATTATGTAGCAAACGAATTTATACATGCCAATATCCCTTTCTTTAATACACCTGAATCTATTGCGAAAGCTCGAAATAAGCTGCTTTCATTACAGATTATGGCTGATCTCGGAGTAAATCTTACTCGTTCAGCAGTAGTAAGACGATGTGAGGATATTGAATTTGCAATCTCGAAGTTCCAATTCCCTGTGGTGCTGAAGAACATCTTTGGGTCACTTGGAAGCTCTACCCTGTTGATCTATGACATGAAGCAACTGAGATCAACCTTTGATTATCTCTGGAATATCAACCGTAATGAAATAATACTCATTCAGGAATTTGTGGAAGCTGATGATAAGACAATCTCTGATTTCAGGGTCTTTGTACTTGGTGATGAGGTCATTGCCTCTATGAAGAGAACTAATTCGGATGATGATTTCAGGGCGAATTATAAAAAAGGTGCATCTGTAAAACTTGCTGAGATCACTGAAACTGAAAAAGATCAGTGTTTATTGATCGCTAAGACTTTCGGACTTGATATTGCAGGTGTAGATTTTATTAGAACAAGCAATGGACCTGTATTCCTTGAGGTTAATTCCAATCCCGGAATTGAAGGAATAAGAAAAGCCACCCAAGCGGATGGCTTCGACATTTTAGATAAGATCGTGGATTATTTAGAAAGCAGAGTTGGGTGATCTACTCTATATTCTTAATTTTATCCATTAATCGAAACGCATCTTTATCAAACTTTGAAAATGCAAACCATTTCTTCCCCAAATCTTTCAATGAAGCTCCAAAATGATAAATATCCTTCTCATCAATAATGATAAATCTGTCATGAGATAGTTTAAATACTTTAACCTCAATAGAAAAATACTGTTTTTCAAATTTATCGATATTTAATTTAAGCTTATCGGAAATTGACTTGGTCAATATTTTCACATTAATATTCTTCTTTACATCTGACAAATGAACTAAAACCGTATTATCAATATAATTATCTATGATCAATATTGATTTTTTTGCACTTCTAAAAATATCAGAAACAAATTTATATGCATCAAATATCTCACCATAAAAGAATATCCTTTTATTTGGAATTAATTCTTTACTCTCCAATTCAGAAAACACTTTGTCAAATTTCTGATCATTTTCCACTAATTTTACTTCAACACGGTCTAATCTTTGAAATATCTGTGCATTTGCGGAAATAATTTTGCGCATCTCAACAAATTCTTTAATTATCTTAATACTAATTTTAATAGCAATATCACTTTTCAGAACACCTGCAAGCATTGCAACACCTTGCTCTGTAAAAGCATATGGTATTTTTCGCAATCCCATTTTATCTCCAATGGAAGTCACAAATTGTGACTTCCATTTCGCAAATTCCAAAATAGTCATTTGAAAGCAAAACTCTTGAGGAAATCTTTCTTTATTTCTTTTCACTGCTTGATTTAGAACTTTAGTCTCTACTTTATATAACTCCGCCAGATTCCGATCAAGCATCACTTGTAAGCCGCGAATTGTAAATATTTTTTCTTTTAAACCTGATTTATCAAATTTTTTCACTTCATTTTTTTGCATAATCTATCCTATTTTATTCCATATCCGGGAAGGCGTGGGAGCCTTCCCCTACATTCTTGGTATTCCTATATATTATTGGAATATAATAATAGCAAAGTGTCAAATAGTGACCCTTTGCTCTTTTTTTTAATTTTATTTAAATTTTTTTCTGGAATTGAAGGAATAAGAAAAGCCACCTTTTCAGATGGCTTCGACATTTTAGATAAGATCGTTGATTATTTAGAAATGAGAGTTGGGTGAGTTCGGATATCATGGTTTTGGGTGCTTCATATCCATTTCTCTTGGAATGAAATAACCCTTTATACAATTTGGATTTCTAATAGCTATTTGTATATGATTTTTCTCCTTAAAACCAGCATTGGGATATAGATTTTTACCTTCAAAAAAGACTCCTCTCACAGAATCA
>WTAK01000194.1 GCA_013139625.1 Candidatus Delongbacteria bacterium
AACTATAACAGAACATCTAAGTAAGATTTTTGCTGACGGAGAACTAGACGAAAGAGTGGTGTGTCGGGATTTCCGACATGCCACTAAACATGGTGCAATTGATGGTAAAACTCAAATGCAAGAAGTGAAATATTACAACCTTGAAGCTAAGATAAAAGCCGAAGCTGAATATGATAAATACAGAGTTGACCAGGATAAGAATTATATCTCCGATTTTGATAATCAGTTAAAGTTACTGGAAGAAAGAGCCAAGTACGGGAAAACTAAAGGAAGATAACCAGGAGAACTCATGGAAAAATTATTCATATTTGATCTAGAAACAACCGGTGTTAAATATTGGAGAAATCGGATCTTGGTTTTATCCTGATAGTTTAGATGTATATGTTTTAGCTTCTATGCACTTGATAAGCGAAAGAGAGAAACTTATAAACTTCCAGCAGTCAACTGTTGCTAGACATTTAGGGATTCAAGTTGATGAAAGTAAATTGCATGATGCGAAATATGATATATCGATATGCTATGAAATATTTAAAAAGGTGAGAAGGTGATATATTCGTAGAGGAAGGCGTTGGAGCCTTACCGCTTTCGATTATAAATAATGGATAATATTTGATACGATTAAATTAAATTATATGATATAATCCCTCGGATCTCATGATTAAATACTTTAATATTGGGGTGGTTCTTGTAGTAGCCTTCTCTGTCATATAAAATACAAGCAACTCCCAACCCAAATCTTTTAAATAAACTCTTTCGTATATCTATTCTTCCAACTCCAATTGATTCAACGCCTTCTGCTCCGGAAAGAGTTCGTATCCAAAATCTGTTCATATTTAAAGAAATATTTCCAAAGTTAGGTTTAGTTACTGACATAATAACCTTTAAAAATCCGCCGGGTCCTAAATTATAATCTCTTAAAACATCAAGAAAATACTCAGTACTTGCCGCACCAAGCACAATAAAACCGGCTTGATATTCGGAACTAAATTGCCAATTTTGTTTAGATATTGTCCTTGCCATAAATTCAAATCCAAAACTACTGGCTGCAACTTTGTAATCAGAACTTGTTATATAGTCAAAATTCTGAAAGATACCAATAGCACTATGAGCTTTATCGGTAAGTTTAATATTTTTTTTCCACAAAAGACCTCTGGCAGAGACATTGCCGATAATATCATTTTCAAACCCAAGTCCAATATAGAGTAGAAAATAATCAAATGTATTTTTTGCCAGGAACGGATCTCCGTATATTAGTTTTAAGAAATAAGTTGCAAAAGGACTAGATTTTAAAGAATCGGTATCATCTAATTCTATATTTTCAGATATAAGGTAATTCAAAAGGTTTTTTGAAGTTGAAAAATTAAGCTTTAATGGACTTGATTTTTTTGGAAATTTAAAACCGATATTTTCTGTTTTATTAAATGTTTTACCGGAGATCAATCTATTCAATCCTCTCATAGGATTAAGAGTAAAAACAGATATTTCCCGTGTGAATCTTTCCAGTCCGGATGAGTTATTATCTATAATTTCATTTGAAAGTCTGAAAATGATCTCTCCAAGCATGGCACCGCCTAAAGTCGTAGTTATAAGATCATTGATCGCCGGTCTCTCTATTTCCATAAAATATTCCCACTGCATACTTCCAAAAGCTACAAAAGGAAAACTTCCAAAATAAGAATGATCTTTGTTTCTTGCCAAAGAATAATATAAACTTCCTTGAAGAGGATGTCCTATCTGATTTACCACAAAACCATCATCATCCCATACCCAAGGGTTGCAAATATTATTTTCGATACTTTTAAGGCTGATCCTTGCAAAACCTGCATTTCCGATATATCTATTGGATAATGCCATAACACTATTAGTTGCAAGGATTTGAGTTAATGGCCAAATCGTGTTAAAATTTTTACTAGAATCCGTTTTTGCAGATTCGAATTGTCCTCCGAATGAAAATTCTGAAAACCCTAAGAGTAAAAATATTATTATTGTTTTATAGTGCATAGTCCCTAATCTCTAGCCAAAGAAATTCCCATTCTAAATGATTGTGAATACGAATTGTAATCCAAGAGAGTTTCACCATAACCTTCAAAATATTCAAAGAACCAGTGAGTATTAGGCTTATTTCCGAATATCCAAGTTGCAGGCCATGTCATTGGAATTGTTAATTGAGTTTCTGTTCTTCCTTTTCCTGATTTGAAATTTGCTCTATATTTTGATGAAAGTACATAATTATTTGGAAAAATCATTTTAGAATGTAGATCAAAGTTTCCGTAATAATCTCCGATATCAGGATTATCTCTCTCGACTGTATTATACCAAAATTTAGGAGAGACAATAAAAATATATTTTGATCCAAAACTGAATGTTGGCTGAATATTAAGATTATGCACTGATCGTGATCGATTGGTAGTTCCTTCATAATCTACTGACTCATCGTCAACTCCATTTGAAGTGTGCTGGTAACCTAATTTTGTATTCACCAAAGCATCTTCTAAAAAAGGAATAAAATCAAATTTAGTGAGCCAGAAAAATTCAAGATCGTGGTTAATATCTTTAAACGGACTAGAATTTTCTGTCATTTCCCATAATGCTACAGCACTATAAGAAAAAAATAAGCTTGTATTTTTTACGAGCTCATATTTAAACCCACTATTAACTTTGACCTGCCACTGATCATTGTTATCGTTATTTAATTTCGTTGAAACATTTATACCTTTATGCGGTGTTATTCTAGGTGTTATTCTCAGCGTATCCTTGCTGGATTCTTCAGAGTAAGAATACAAGGATATAAGTAACATCAAAATAAATATGTAGCGAGTATTTCTCATAATAGTTCCTAAAAGCTATATTTTACTTTGGCAAAGATCATGTCATTTTTATCATACTGACCGAATATTCCTTCTGTACCTGTAAATATATTTGCTCCGATGCCGATCTCAAATCCATCATTTAGATCGTAAGTAACCTTAGGTCTGATCAATGCATCACTTTCTACAAAATCATAGTAAAGAAAAACTTGAAGGTTTAGCGTGTCATTTATGTAGTCATCAGATGCTAAGAAAGTTACCATATTTTCAGTTTCATCATTTACAAGTGCATCGTCATAATCAAGTATGATTTTCTGCATGAATTGAGCAAATAAATTAACTCCAAAAAGTGAATAATCAACTCCAACAAGGTAATTGATATAATCTTTCTCAACAACTTGATCGATATCAGTCATTTCTGTAGTAGAAAAATATTTACCTGAGTAATAAGCACCTTCACCTTTGAATACAAAAGGACCTACAACTTTATTAAAACTACCTCCAACGATACCAAGCCTATGATATTCAGGTGTGATCATAACAGAATCGAGACTGATCATATATGAGTGCATAGCAAAATCATCATCCCAGGCATATCCTGCCATAAATTCAATGTCAGCAAAAGAATTCATGTATGAGAATTTTCCAAATATTTCACTATTTTCAACCGAAGCTGTAATATTTTCATTACTATGATCAAAAACTTTAGTTATTACATCACCTTGAGGGTTTATCAGTTCAGGCTCTACTCTCCAAATAGATCCTACTTCCGGTATGATAGTAGGGGTGAAGATCGGCAACCAAACGATCTCAAAGGTTGAATCACCAATGTAATAATCAAGCTTTAACCCTGTAACACCAAGTCTTATTTCATCAAAGTCAGGCAATAGGAATTCAGTCAGATCTTTCGGAGAAATAATGTCAGTGATGAAAACACCATCAGCCTTTCCCCAGATAACCTGCTGCTTACCAATTCTGATATCCATAGTATCAAAGAAGATATCCAAGTATAATTCCCTCAGTCCAAAATCAACATCCTCATTTTGGTAATGATAAATATATGGATTAGCTTTGAAACCTACCATACCCTTTGATTGCTCAATGCTCAAACTAAAGGTATTCTGAACGATTGAATATTCACTATTATCTAACAAGATACCTGAATAATTCCTCGCATACCCGCTAAATGACATCTCTTGGCTAAAGAGAGAAAGAGTAGTAAGAATTATAGTCAATGCCATCATCTTTTTCATTATTTCATTCCTCTTTTCATCATTCTTTCAGTGAAGATATTATCCTTAACACCTTTATTGATCTTAACATCAGAGAATTCCATCATTGTTCCATGCTTATTTTGATCATTTTCCATAGTTGTAGTAAGGATAGTTATGATACCATCGATCTCTTCATATTTCTTTATAGTCAATGTTTTAAGAAAATCTTCATCTTCATCATAGAATTTTTTCTGTAGTCCGACCCATTTATCCTTAACGATCCAAGTAATTGTCTTTGAATACATATAATCTTCTTCTTTTGGAGTACTTTCAACAACGTAGCAATCTTCATCGTTGAATTTTTCTTCTCTCAGCAGTTTATGAATGTCATCGGAAGGCTTTCTATCTCCAAGATCATCGTAAGTAAAATCAGATCCCATGAAATAATCACTTTTGCTATCACTTGAGATTCTTTTAACTTTTTTCAAAGCAGGTAAATATATCCACTGATCATCAGATTTATCATCAGTATAGCTCCAATTCATAAATGATGTGTTCTTTACATCGGCAGGTTTTATAAAATACATTATCTTTTTTTCAACATCACCAAAGTCTTTAATGAATTGTTTGAGTTCTCTAACTCTTGTAGTTCCTCTCTTATTTGTAAGTGTCATTTTTAGATGGCCTTCAACTTCTGTACCTGTATCACGATCATATACATTTTGTATGATCTCCTCTCCGGTAATTTTCTCTTGAGCAGATAGCACAAACCCTGCGATTAAGATCGTTAGAAGCATTAGTTTTAATTTTTTCATTTTATTTACCTCTTTAATTGGTTAGTATTCCAGTCAACAACACTATTATTTAATATTTCAATTATCTTTTTAAACTGATCCGGTCTTACGATACCTGTTTGTTGATATTGTATCTGGTTTAAACTATCTAAAACCAAAATATTTATACAGTTATCTCGAAGATCCCATTCGTCAACAAGAACTTTATCATTATCCAAAACATAATTAATTGTCTTAGATGTTTTTGCTTTGCTTTTGATCTTAGACCGTATTACAAAGGTTGGAAGCATGGTCGCTTCAGTGTTCACGATAAAAGTTAAATCAAAGTTATTATTTTTCATTTTTTCATTTTCGATATCTGTAACGAATTGCTTGAGATCAGAGAACTTATCAGGATCGGTATAGATCAGCACATTTGTTTTTCCTAGCAAAGAATTACTTTTCCAAGTACCTCCTTCTGCATATTCCCCTCTGTCTCCACTTAATTCAATTGGATCTAATTGTGAAATTCTTGCATTTAAGGTTGTGAACAAAGTAATTACGATCGTCAATATCGCTATTTGTTTAAATCTATTTTTCATCATTTTTTTTCCCTTTGTCTTTACTGAAATAAATATTAGACACATAAAGTATCACGAACATGATTGTTACTGTTCCTAAGAAGCTTGTGAACATATTCAAAGATACAAGAGCTCCCAGTGCTCTGTTTGGAGGGAAGACTGAAAATAATAATACTAAGAATCCGGCTATAACAACTACCGCGTTAAAGATTATAGCTCTTCCTGAATGATGCATAGTTGCTCTTATCGTCTGTGTCTTATCATTTGTAAGCAGAGCATTTATCTTATACCTCTCTATAAAGTGTACCGCATAATCAATGCCTATTCCAATGGCTATACTCGATATCAATGCTGTTGTAGTACTTAAAGGAATATTAAGCAATCCCATTATTCCAAAACTTATTAAACTTGTAATAACAATAGGAACTGAACCGATCAAACCAATATAGAAATTTTTGAACATGAAAGATAAAAGAACGATCACTATTATAAGAGACATCAATAAACTTTTTATCTGTCCTTCCAATATCAAGTCCGTAAATACAAGAGCTTTATATCCTGATCCTGCATATTTTATTTCTATGTTGGAGCTTTTCAGATCTCCTCTAAATTCCTCAACAATAGACATAGCACTTCTTAATGCTTTTGAATTATCACTTTTTAATTGGAATGTTATATTTGCAGTCTTAAAATCTTCAGTAACAACTTGCCAAAGGTTCTCAGGGTCGCCGGACATTTCATAAAGAAGTAGGTATTGAGCTGTCATTTCTCTAGTATCAGGTAGTATGTTATATTCCGCACTATCAGCATGCATTACTTTATTCATTCTTTTTAGATAATCAACGATAGAAAAAGAACTGCCAACTACTGCAAGATCATTTTCGACTTTACTTTGCATTTTAGATATTTTTCTAAGAACTTCAGGATCCTTCAAAGCTCCTTCTTCAGAGCCTTCTAGTATGATATTCAAGGTGCTTGTTCCACCAAAGTTCTCATTTATAAATTTATCTGTTAAAACAATATCACTATCAGTTTCAAATTTCTCTAAGAAACTTGAATTTATCCATACTTTTGTCATTCCATAGATAGAAATGAATACGATCAAAATTGTTAATACATAAGATAGTGTTTTTCTCTTGATCACAAAGTCAGAGAATTTATCAGAGAAAGAATGTGATGTTTCACTGTCATTTTTATTTGGTTTTCCTTTAGGCATCCCAAATAATACTATTCCTGCAGGAATTAAAACAAGAGAAAATACCATTGCAGCGAGTACACCAAATGCAGTGAATAATCCAAAATATTTAATCGGATAAACTTCTGAAGTTAATAATGAGACAAAGCCTACTGCAGTTGTAATTGAAGTCATTACAACCGGTTTCCACATTTCTTTTATCATATCATTAACAGCTTCTTTTTTAGTAGCTGTTGGATTTGAATTTAAAAAGAGTTGTAAATGGCTATAGAGATGAACGCCATCCGCTACCCCGATAGCTATCAGCATCACCGGTATCATAGTTGAAACGGCATAGATAGGTATTCCAAGTGCAGCCATCAATCCAAATGCCCAGATAGTACTAAATGCCACGACCAGCATTGTAAAGATTGTACTTCTAATATTTCTTAAAACTAAGAATAACACTATGATTATTACGATCATTACTATTGGAACCATTCTCATCATATCAGCCGGTCCTAAGAGAGCCATCGTACCTTCCACTATAGGGCTTCCTGCGACATAAACTTTTTCGGGACCTTCGTATTTTTTTCCTATCTCCAAGATCGTATTATAGAATTCTTGAGTAAATACTTTTACAGTATCTCCATCAACCACATGGTATTTATTGATCCTTGCTACAATTACTGTCACTTTTTCATCTTTGGATACTAACCTTTCGTAAACCATATCATTGGTTTTGACATTGTTTTGAAGGATAGAAAGTTTTTCATCAGTCTTAGGAACTTTTTTATAGAAAGCTTTAACATCCATACCATCTTCAGTTCCTAAAATATTGTCGGCAGTATATAATGAAGTAACATCACTTTTCTCGATTTCAGGAAGTTTCCCTAATTCTTTGGTGATATCCTTGATCTTTTGAAGAGTTTCAGTGTTGTAAATACCTTTTTCATTCTCGAAGGCGATTATGATACCGTCTTTTATATCGAACCAACCCTCAGCCATATCGCTGTAAATAAATGCAGGATGATCTTGCGGCATGTATTCATCTAAGTCAGTTTCCATTCGTGCATTTTGCTTCATAACATTGAAGAAATACGCAGTTATGATCAAACTGATGATCAATATTGTCTTTGGATATTCGTTTATCTTGTTTATGAATTTAAGCATTTTACACTCCGGTATTTTTTAAATATTGAATTATTATCTCAGGAACGATTTTTTTTCTTTCTAATAAGAATTGATCAAATTGTTTATCATTGAGATCTCCCATTGAACTTATTATTGGTTTGGCAACTACAGGAAAAATAATCCCGGAAAAAATATGAACCAATACCTGAAGGGGATCTGTCTTTATAATGTTCCCTTTTTTCATTTCAGACATGAATTGTTTAAAGAAAGATGATTTTTTGATTTCTTTAAATTTAAAGAGTTGTTCAGAGAAGAAATTATAATTCATATGAAGCTCGTTGAAAAGGAATATAGGAATATCTTCATTATGATATACGAACATATATAACTTCTCGGAAAGAGCTGTAAGTTTATTTTCCCAGGATCTCTCATCATTGAGAGTAATAATAATATTTTGTTGGAAATCATCTAATATGTTTTCAAATATTTTATCAAAGAGCATTTTTTTAGACCTGAAATAATAATGGAGCATAGCTTTATTGATACCTGCACTATCGGCTATCTCCTGCATTCTAGCTCCTGAAAATCCCTTCATTTTAAATATCTGACCTGCATGATCAAGTATTTTTTCTTCAGTGGATATATCTTTCTTCATAGTTTAACTCCATAGTTTAACCATTTGGTTGATAAGTTAAAACAATTTAATTTGGAATGCAAGAAAAAAATATGATAAAAGTTATATCTATTTACAAAATTCGTTATTACATTTAGCTAAATGACGAAATGAGGTAGAGGAATGGAACAATATTTGAAAGCATTTAAAGCACTGAGTGATGATTCAAGATTAAGGATCGTTAAGATGCTTGAAGTAAAGTCAATGTGTGTATGTGAAATAACTTCAATAATAGGTTATGCAACTCCGACTATATCAAATCATTTAAAAATATTGAAAGAAGCAGGTTTGATCGTGCAGGAAAGAGACGAAAAGTATATTAATTATTCTTTGAATAGTGATAAGAAGGACTTTATTGAGAAGATGTTGAATTTTGTAAATAAACTGAATGATAAA
>WTAK01000086.1 GCA_013139625.1 Candidatus Delongbacteria bacterium
CTATGTACTTGAGTCTTTTTTGGATTACTCTTCACAAAAGGAAGCAGAAAAACAACTAATTGAATTAAAGCAAAAGGCGGAACAAGCAAATGAGCTCAAATCTCGTTTTTTAGCGAATATGAGTCATGAAATAAGAACCCCGATGAATTCCATCATAGGGATGTCAAATTTGCTTCTTGAAACTCATTTAGATTCAGAACAACAGGATTTTGCAAAAATAATAGGTACTTCATCATCTTCACTATTGTTAATAATCAATGATATTCTTGACATTTCTAAGATAGAATCAAATAAAATAGAATTGGAGAACATACCGTTCAATCTAACTGAAATAATCAGTAATATTGAATCGGTATTTACATACAAAGCACAAACTCAGGATATTGAATTTATGATTAATGTAAATAAAGAAGAATTTCCTGACTTTGTTGTAGGCGATCAAGTAAGGCTTAATCAAATCTTGGTAAACTTGGTTGGGAATGCATTTAAGTTTACTAAGAAAGGTTACGTTAAATTGAAAATAGATAGAGTGAATCATAGTAAAAAGTTTTTAAATCTCGAATTCAGAATAATTGATTCAGGGATAGGAATGTCACCGAGTGAGGCAAAGGGAATTTTCACAAGATTTTCGCAAGCAGATGTTAGTACCACAAGAAAATTTGGTGGCACAGGTCTTGGACTAACAATTTGTAGAGGACTTATTGAACTTATGGGTGGTGAAATTGGAGTAAGATCACAGAAAGATATTGGAAGCGAATTCTTTTTTAGGTTAAATTTTCCAATTGCTGATGGTTATGTTGAAGAGAAAGATATTGAAAAGAAATTAAGCGTAGAAGAGCTTGATAAATTGAAATTTAAAAAGATATTGATAGCCGAGGATAATAAATCCAATCAAAAGTTAATATCATTCCTACTTAAGCAAAAGAAGCTTAATTTTAAAATTTGTGAAAATGGAATGGAAATATTGAACGAATTGGAGAGCAATGGAAACTATGATTTAATTCTCATGGATGGACAGATGCCTGTTATGGATGGTTTGGAAGCTACAAGAACAATCAGAGGGCTAAATAAATCATATTCGAACATACCTATTGTTGCACTTACAGCTTCCGCGTTAATCGGTGACAGACAAAAATTTATAGATGCAGGTATGGATGATTATGTAACTAAACCGATAAATGAAAAGCGATTATTTTCAATACTGGTAAAATATACTTTGAAAAAATAATTTAATGGGGTGTTAAGATGGAGAAAAAAGAAAAAACATTTAAAATAAGAAAACCAATTCTTATACTTTTTTCTGTTTCAGTATTACTTTTTCTAACAACCCTTTATATTGTTTCTGGAATTTTTCGGGAGAAAGAAATATCAACAATATCAGAGAGTCAAACAACAAAAGCTTTAAAATTATTTGATGTTAAAATAGAAACCGAAGCTACAAGAATAAACGAACTGGTCGACTTTATTGAGTGTGATAAAAATATTCAGGAAGCATGGAAGAAAAAGAACAGAAGCGATCTATTAAAATCATGTAATGCTATTTACGAAAATATTAAGAAAAAATATAATATCACTCATTTCTATTTTCATCAAAAAGATAAAGTAAATTACATGAGAATTCATAATCCTGAAAAAAATGGAGACACTATTTCAAGATTTACTATGGAGGAATCATTTAAGACTGGAGAAATATCCAGTGGTATTGAGCTTGGTCCTTTAGGGACTTTTACACTCAGAGTTGTAAAACCTTGGATAATTGATGGTAAGCTTGAAGGATATATTGAATTAGGTGAGGAGATCGAACATTTAACATCAGAAATATCGAGTATTTTAAATTTAGATCTAATATTTGTAATTGATAAAAAATACCTAAATAGAGAAGAATGGGAAAATGGGTTAAAAATATTAAATAGATCTGGAAATTGGGATCAATTTAGTAATGTAACAATTATCAGTTCATCATTAGAAACTATGCCCGATAATCTGACCAAAGCATTAACAAGAACATGTCCTGTTCATGGGATTAAGCTTATCGAACATCATAAAGAAGAACAATTTAAGATAAATTTCAATAAAAATTCATTTTTCCTATCTATAAATCCGTTAGCAGATGTAAGTGGGAAAGAAGTCGGATCAATTTTAGTATTAAATAATATAACTGATGATATCTTAAATATAAATAATTTAAGAATAAGAATATTTGTATTCTTTTTATTATTTAGTACTATAGTATTTTATATAGCTTTTAAGTTATTGGGCAAAATGGATTCTAAATATTTAAAGATCCACAATGATCTTTTAGAATCTGCCAAAGAATCAAGAGAATTAGCTATTGCTGCTGAAAAGGCAAATCTAGCAAAGTCATCTTTTATTGCAAATATGAGTCATGAAATTAGAACTCCAATGAATGGAATAATAGGTATCGGAGAGATATTATATGAAACTTCACTCGATGAAGACCAAAAAGAACTTGTTTCAATTATTAAAAGTTCTGGCGAAACTCTTTTGTCTATTATCAACAATATATTAGACTTTTCAAAAATAGAATCAGGCAAAGTAGAGCTTGAACACTTAGACTTTGCTATTCGTGATATTGCAGAAACAAGTTTGGAGCAATTTAAGGTCTCAGCTAGAAAGAAAAGCATAGAATTGACTTGTGATATTAGACCGGAAGTTCCTGAAATACTAATTGGGTGTCCTACTTCAATTAAACAAGTTTTAACGAATTTAATAGGTAATGCAATAAAATTTACTAGTAATGGAGAAGTGTTTTTACAAGTGGAACTGAAAAAGGATCATGGAAGTAAACTAGAATTAGAAATAATTGTAGCTGATACTGGAGTAGGCATAATCCAGAATAAAATAGGTTATATTTTCGAATCATTTACACAAGCAGATTCATCAACAACAAGAGAAT
>WTAK01000361.1 GCA_013139625.1 Candidatus Delongbacteria bacterium
AGCATCTATTATCTCATCCCAATTTTCTGTGTATCCTGCAGCATCTGTGTTTGCCGTCCAATCATACCAGTCATCACCTGTTTCTGTTGAATCTTTTTGGTTTGTAAAATCTAAATCTGAGTTGTTACCAATACCTCCCATACCACCATATAACGCATCATAATTATAATCAGCGCTACTTTTACCACTTATGGCTTCTACGAATAATCCCGAGTCATAATCGCCACTATACGTGTAGCTTGTTTCTTCTGCAGGCTTGTAGAAATAAGGCCATACGATCCTTGTAACATCCTCTTGTGCTGTCCACCACTGAACAGAGTAGTTCGAACCACTTTCAGCAGCCCAGTACAATCTCACCCTTTCAAGTTCACTCTGAGTGGCCTTAGTCATGTAACTGGTTACAACAAAAAAACCTGACGCCATGATTAATAGAACCGTAATAATCATGATAGCCATCACTAGACCAACACCTTTTTTATTTAAATTTTTCATAATATACCTCCTTGAGGAATTTAGTTTGTTTTATTGATATGAAAATTCTGCTGGATTAAAACCGTACCCATATGGGTCATGTCTGCAATAGGCTACAGTGCTGATTGAAACTTCTTCAGCACTACCCAATGGCAGTTTGAAATCAATATTTGCATACACATAATTACCATCCAGATGTGGCTGAACAAATAAATAAACTATACTGTTAATATTTTCCGCATTAGCCCCAATGAAAGGAATCTCAATATCATTTCGAGTTATTCTCATTCTATAACCATTCTCAGTGGATTCGCCGTTAGTTCCCCATTTTACCACAGAACTGTCAGTTCCTACTATTGAAAATACACGATCTGACGCTTGATTGTTACCAAGAGTTATATAAACGCCTTCATGAATATCTCTAGTAAGCATATTTAATATTCTAGTCGCATTTGTATGAGCAAATGTTTGATTAACACTTTTGTTCATTATTGTATTTGATTGAGCAATAAAATACATAATACCAATGCCCATAATCGCAAAAATAGTAGCTGTGATTAGAACTTCTAATAAAGTAAATCCTTTCTTGTTCATAATTTTACCCTCCTACTAGTTTAACGGTTCATTTGTAAACATTACCATGTAAAGCGATTTGTCAGAATCATTTTCTACATATTCATTATCCCAGCTAACTCTCGCAACTACAACAACAAGGTTGGTAGCGGGATCCGGTGTAACCACATTTGTTAAATCAAATTCTAACCAATAATTCCAAGAAACGCCACCGCCAACATATCTAGTCACTTGCTTTTGTACAAATTCCACCAAACTATTTCCAGTTTCGCTGGTTCCGATAAATTGTCTTACTTCGTCTATTTCGTCTCTTCTCTGTATTCCTTCGAAGTGCAAATTTATTATCTCTGTGGCATTAATCCTGTGAGTGTTGTCCATCACAATACCATTGGCAACAACAAAACTATACATCAACGAAGTAATACCTATTGCCAATATCAATGCAGAAACCAGTAGTTCTATAAGAGTCATACCTTTCTTCATCGTTTACCACCTCACTTTAAATTGACAAACAAGCAACTAACTGCTTTTGCCTTTTAATATTATCTGTCTTTAAATCTCTTTCTGTAAAATACTTCGATCGTTGAACCATCAAAGCCATAAAATAAAACTTTTCGTTTTTCATCCTTATATGCTTTCCTCCCAGTTAAATTTAGTTTTTTCTCTTAATTTATCTACTAGCCCGACACTTATAATATAGTGTTTATATTCAATTAAGTCAACAATAAAATAAATTATTCCTGACTCATAACGTTATTAATTTAGGTAAGCTCCAAACAGCCCTTCCAATGATTTTAATAATTTTTCGATGTAGATAGGAACTGTTTTCGCGTAAATATCCAATCAAATTATAGCATTGACTGTTGAATCCGTTTTTGATGCATCTCTCAACCTATTTGCAATAGAACTGTTCATAATGCCGACGTCTTTATATATTTTTTTCAAACCTTTCAGGTCAAGATCAAATTCACCTGTCTTTTTGTGCTTGAAATATTGTGCTAAAAAATACATTGATGTCGCTCTATACATTGTTGAATCTCTATCTGAAAAAGGTAAGTGAAAAAAAGCCATGGGTTTGAAATAGGCACTGATAGGACAACCCGATGCTGCAGAAACGAGTCCCATCATTGACCCAACCGCCTTTTGTACACTTGTCTTTTTAGAAATCACTTTTTTATCCATGTGAACTTCGACAAAGACTTCTTCAAAGGATTTCATCCCATCAAAATATTTAACCAAATTGACTAAAGATACTGCCATAGGACAATGAGTATCTTCGTGAACACTTGAAGGACAATTTGGGCATTGATGATAATTCAACAATGTCCAATGTGGTAAATTAGCCGGCTTTACACCTTTTAATTCAAAATTATCTTTATCCCATTCAAAATCAAATACTTTTTCTCTTCCGTCTTCAAACTTGTACTTATACGTAATCTTCTTCAAATTTTATCCTCACATGGTGGTTCATTCGTATGCATTTAGATACTTTACGCTTACGTTCTAGCGTGTACATTATTATTTACAATTGATAAAATAGAACAAAAAACAGAAAAAGTAAAGAGTATTATTTTGACTTTTCACGGATCTTTTTAAAAAAATCTTGCATTAACTCTCTGATCTCAGCTTCCATGATACCACCGAAAACTTTAACTTTTTTATATAAATTCAGGTCTTTAACACCATTGTATTTTGTCTCCATAAAACCCATTCTAGGATCAGCAACCCCATAAACGATCCTGCTAACTCTACTTAACAAAATTGCTCCTGTACACATCATACATGGTTCAACAGTTACATACAGCGTACAATCTATTAACCGCCAATTATCTTCATGATTTTCAGCTGAAGTTAAAG
>WTAK01000032.1 GCA_013139625.1 Candidatus Delongbacteria bacterium
CGGCTTTAATTGAGGAGATGAAATAACATGTTAACACACTAATGGTAATAAAGCTATTTTGAAACAACGAAAAGACGGAATGTTAGAGAAGATATCAACCCTGAATTGATAACTGATGAAGACCTTATTTGCGAAAACTGTATACCTTATTGGAATAAAAGATCAATTCAATTTGCATAATATATATATATAATATATATTTCTGCTCAGTAAATACAGAATCTAAAAGGAATAAAATGATTATCAACAAACTTTTACCAATCGTGGACAACTCAAGATCTTTACCATCTTTCTATATAGCTAAAAGTCTTAAAAAAGACGAACTTGAAGATGTAATAACTTTATATGATTTTTTATTAAATCCAAAGAATAATCACTATAGAGAAGATAGAAAAGTAAAAAGGATCAACTAACCAATTGAAGATATTATTTTTAGGTATTGGTAAAACGAAGCACAAGTTCCTGATTGAAGGTATCGAAAGATATAAGAAATTATTAGGCCCCTTCGCTAAAGTAGAAGAAAAGTATTTAAAAGAAGAATCTAAAGACCCGATCAATACTGAAAGTAAAAAGTTAATTAGATCGATCCCGGAAAATTATTACAAAATATTACTTGATATAGAAGGCAAAAAATTAAGATCAGAAGATCTGGCAAAGATAGTAAAAGATCATAGGAATACATCGACACCGGGAATTGTATTTATAATCGGTGGATCAGACGGCGTTAATGATAAAGTGCGCAAAGCAGTAGATCTAAGGATCTCTTTCTCAGGGTTTACAATGACACATCAAATGATCAGGTTATTTCTTTCCGAGCAGATCTATAGAGCATACACAATAATTACAAATAGAAAATATCATAAATAAATCGGATACAACACAATGAGAAACATTTTAATTTCCATTATAATAGCAGTAGTAATCACGGCAGGTATGAATTACCTACTTGAAAATTTAGGATTTGCTATCCTTACAGCTGTGATTGTCGCTCTTGTGGCATTCTTTATTCTGACAAAGAAAACTATGAAAGAGCTTGAGAGATTAAATGAGAAAGCTCAAAAGGCCATTTACAGCCAAAAATTTGACCGAGCAATTAAGATCTATGAAAGTGGTCTAGGATTAAGAAAGAAAAGTCCTTTCATCGCTGGTCAGATCTATGGAATGATCGGTATGCTATATTTTATGAGAAGAGACAATAAAAATGCAAAATATAATCTTCAAAAAGCTTCATCACTTAATTGGGTTTCAAAAGGAATGCTCGGTGTGATCTATATGCATGAGAAAAACCCTGTTGAAATGGAAAAAACATTTAAGACTATGGTCTCAGCTGGGAAAAAAGAAGGTCTTGCATGGTCTTTATATGCTTATTGTTTAGATAAGATCAACAAAAGAGAAGATGCAATTAAGGTATTGGAAGAAGGTAACAAAAAACTTAAAGAAGCTGATGATAGAATAAAGTCCAATATTTTAGAACTTCGAAATGGTAGAAGAATGCGAATGAAGACATTCGGAGATCCATGGTATCAATTCATGCTGGAAAATCCACCAAGAAAGAGAATGATGCAACAGGCAAGTCCTTCTCAAGGCAAATTCAAGAAAAATGCAATGTACAAAGGATAATTCATACAATTATCCCGACGGGATATAACACTTATAACTGCAGGTTTCAACCTGCGGTGTTTAAGACAGGAGGAAATAATGAGACTCGGAGTTAATGTAGATCATATTGCAACTATCAGAGAAGCCAGAAAAACTTACGAACCTGATCCGGTAGCGGCAGCAATTTTAGCAGATCTTGCCGGAGCTCACGGAATCGTATCTCATTTAAGAGAAGATCGAAGACACATTCACGATACCGATCTTAGAAGATTAAGAGAAACAGTTAAAAGTTTCTTGAATATGGAAATGGGTGCAACTGATGAAATGGTCAAAATCGCTATCAAGACAAAGCCTGATATGGTAACACTTGTACCTGAAAAAAGAGAAGAACTTACCACTGAAGGTGGACTTGATGTTATAAATCAAAAAGATCATCTTAAAGATGTCGTTTTTAGATTAAAAGAAGCGGGTATTAAAGTTTCTATTTTTGCAGATCCTGATATCCAACAGATAAAGGAATGTTCTAGGATCGATGCTGATTATATTGAGATCCATACCGGACATTATGCAAATGCAAAAACAGATAGTGAACTTATTGAAGAACTTGAAAGGATCAAAGAAGCTGCAATATATGGCGAGAAATTAGGTTTAGGAGTTTCTGCAGGTCATGGACTTAATTATCACAATGTAAAAGAGATCGCAGCAATCGAAGAGATCGAAGAACTTAACATTGGCCATTCAATAATTGCAAGAGCAAGTCTTATTGGAATGGATCAAGCCATTAAAGATATGTTGAAATTAATGAATGATTAAAATGTAGTGTATGCAGATCTGCGTACCCTACATTTTATCTCCAACCAAGGAGAACATTACCAACATTCGATTCAAATTTATTTTCTAAATTATCTTCAAGCTCAGGAAAAAAATCAATACCTGTAGCAGACTCAACACTGTCAATACTGACAATATATTCTTCCAAATTATAACTTTTATCGTCTTGATAGATCACAAATGCATTTGATCTGTAGCTGGTATTTTCCTGAACAACAATGATCTTATAAAAAGCATCCGGAATTTCTATTTTGTCCTTTATAAATGTGTGGTCATCATCATAAATAGATCCGGTAATAACCCATGATTCATTATGTTTTAAAGTCCACTTCCGAACTGCTTTTTCTAAATTTAACCAAGTTTTACGATTAAAACTTGGTTTCTGAGGTGCAATATTAGTCAAATAGCATGCTTCGGATTCACAGAGAAGATCACGCCCTTTCATATCCGCCTGAGCAGCCAAATGTCCCCTATCATAGCCGGACCTTGTATAATCAGAAGTTCTAACTTTATTTTCATCTTCAATAGTTGGATCAGGTTTGAACCTCCTTCTATCTAAGAATTTCTCACCATTGATATAATCATCTGTGATATGATAACTTACCCAGTCTGGAGTTTTTCTATCATCATTATAACCTAAAACTAAACCACTATATTTAAATATCTCAGCTGTCGATACAATTGGTACTCCCCAAATAATATGCTCGTTTTCAATCCCGGGCTCAGGAAATTCACCAGTAATTATTTGCTTCAACTCTTGTTTATATACCAGAAAATACCAAAGTGTAAATCCCAGTATAAAAGCTAAGAGCAATAAAAATTTATTCTTCATATAAATTCTAGTACTTTGTTATGTAATTATCTATTTCCCACTTATGAACCTGAGAAGAATATTTTTTCCATTCTTTCTCTTTTGCATAAATATATTGCTTTGCTATATGCTCTCCAAGACTATCAAGAATAACCTGATCTTTTTTTAGATAATGGATAGCTTGACTTAAAGTTGAAGGTAATATGTCTATCTTATATTTCTTTTTTTCTTTCTCAGAGAAATCAAAAATATTACCAACAACTGCATCCGGTGGAGTAATTTTATTTTTGATACCATCTAATCCCGCCTTAAGACAAGCGGCTATCGCCAAATAAGGATTTGCAGATGGATCTGGCACTCTAAATTCAACTCTGGTCGCAGGACCTCTTTTATCGGGAATCCTTATCAATGGGCTTCTATTTTTTAACGACCAAGCTATATTAACCGGTGCTTCATATCCGGGTAATAATCTTTTGTAAGAATTAACTAATGGATTTGTTATCGCTACAAGAGCCTTTGCATGCTTTAATAGCCCGCCGATATAGTACAAAGCTGTTTGGCTTAATTGATATTTTTTCTTTGGATCGTA
>WTAK01000304.1 GCA_013139625.1 Candidatus Delongbacteria bacterium
AGGCAAAAAGAGGAACATATTTCTTCAATTCCAAAGACTTATGTCTTGTTGAATATATCTCAGAGATCGTTAAAGCCGGTATAAACTCCGTTAAGATCGAAGGAAGGATGAAAACCTTAAGTTACCTCTCATCTGTAATCAAGACCTATAGAGAAGCTTTGGATAGCTATTCAAAAGATCCTGAGAATTGTAAGGTCGATCCAAATTGGATGGAGGAACTGAAGAAAGTATCAAACAGAGGTTATACCACATTTAAATTTCTTGATAAGAATATTGAAGCTTCCCAATCCTATGACATCGGAAAAACAGACATTACTCATGACATTGTAGGGATCGTTAAAGAGATCATCAATAAAGAAAAAATGGTCGTAGAAGTTAAAGGCGCATTCTATCCTGAGCAGGAAATAGATATTGTTATTCCGAATAAAAGAATTTTAACAATCAGTTTCAGAGAAATCAAAGATGCTATCGGTAGAGATGTTACTAAAACAAATCCAAATCAGATAGTTGTCGTAAAATATTTCAAGTCGGTAGTTCCAGGTTGTATTTTAAGAGCTAAGAAAATATGATCAAAGAGATAAATACAGATGGTATCGTAGTTAAAAGCAACAAACATGGTGAAAATGGAAGACTTCTATACTTCATAACTCCTGATCATGGGATAATATCTATTGTGAAACATGGCTTTAATTCAAAGAAGAATATAGGTAGATCGATACTGCAGCCAATGAACTATGTTAAGCTTGAGATCATCGAAGAAAAAAGTAAATATAAAATTAATGACTTTGAATTATTAGATAATTTTGAGTATATTAGAAGTAATTACGAAAGAATTGAGACAATACTAAATATCTTTGCAGTGCTTAATAAGTTACCCTTGAACGACTTGGATGGAAATAGGATGATATTCTTCTTAGTAAAGAAATTACTGGAAGCTTCTGACAAGAAAAGTGAATTCTCTTCTAATAATACCGAAATATATTTCTACTATCAACTTGCATGGTGCTTAGGTATAAATTTCAATATTTCTGACCACTGTTCTATTTGCAACTCAAAGGACAAATTAGAGTATATTGATATTTCAAATGGAAATTTACTCTGTAAAGGATGTAAAAGTACTTCTGAATATAGTTTGCCGATATCAGAGAATCTATCAAAATTCTTGATAAATATTTCAAATGTTAAATTTGATAAAATATACAAAGAAAAATCCCAAAAAGATCATATTAGGAAAGAGTTCATAAATATGTTCAATCTGTACACAAATTTTCACATCAACCATAAAATTGTTTCGGGGATATAAATGGCGATATTAGAGCGAAAAGAAGATAAAAAAAGTTTTTCTGAAGAAGAAAGACAGAATGAGAATAACCAACTCCTCAAAATTGAAAAATTTATGAATGAGAAACTTTTATTCACAAAAGTTTTTGATCTGGATAATCCTGAAGATTATGTTTGGAAAGTAGGAGCATTGGGAAAACTTATTAAAGATAACATTAAGGCAGCTTGGAAAAATAATACAGTTGTAGCTCTTAATAATATATTGGAAACTAAAAAAACTTCAGATGCTAATATTTTAGAAATGTTTTCAGATCTTTATACTGCAAAGAAAAGGAAGATCCCGTTTGGAATAAATAGAATATCTGAAGTACGCAGAGAACAATTTGAATCTGATATTTTTAGCTTTACCCACGAAAATTCATGTCATATAAATATGGAATATTTTGTCATTCCTTCTTCTTCAAACGAAATGCTTGCTACGTGGAACGATTTTACGATGGAATTCTTCAATAAGATCGGCTTAACGTCTGATTTCATGATCTCTAATTCTCAAAATATTATTGATCACCCAAGCGCTGATGATTATTTTTTTGATAGATTTATTACTAAATTCAAATTTCCATTCGGGTTGGAAACTATTTTTACTGTCTCAGATAGGATCGATTTCTATTTTGAAAACCATGATAAAAGTTTCTCAGAAGACGAAATTAATGAACTAAGAGTTTTTGATGATCTTAGAAATGAAAAGCTTTTACCACACATGATAAGTATAAATATTGATGTGGATAAATTGATACTTGCTTTGATATTTAATGGCTATAAAGAATTTGAAGTTAGAAATTCTAAGCTATCAAGCTTAAGCTTCGCTCCGCAAATAGCACCCATTAAATGTTGTATATTCCCAAAAAGTTCAGTAGATAGAATGGTTCATATGCGTTCAGAGAAACTTCATACAGATCTTAACAAGGAGTTTAAAACTTTGGTCGATGATAAAGGTACCCTTGAGACCCGTACATTTAAATTCAAAGAAATTGGGGTTCCTTATTTTGTGATTGTAGACCCTGAATTGCTGGAAGACGATCTGTATATTATACAAGATAATATAAGTGGAGTAGAATCAACACTGTCTAAAGAAGATATAATCTTTTATATTAAAAATAAGATAAATGAATAATGTAGAGACATACTACCAGTACGCCTAATAAAAAATCCCCATAAATTATGGGGATTTTTATTTTCAGAATACATTTTAATTTATACTCTCATCATCAAATTCTTGCTCTTTATAAAAGAATTTAAAATATACAAATAGAAATGTAATTATAAATAACGCTGCGATAACTGAAACTTGCCAATTATCTGCTAATACTTGAGCTCTACCAATAAACAAAGCAATTCTTCCCATTACGGTTGCTCCAAATGAAGCTCCAAAGTTTATCATAAGAATTATAATACCTACCCTTGCAGTTTTGCCTAGTAAACCTTTATGAGGCTTAGAAAAGAAAAAGTACATAAGTCCTGCAAAAGTACCAAAAATAATAACTATCCATTTGGTTATTTCAAAGAAGGTTGGTAGTTGAAATATCGGTTGCATCATATTAGAAGCTTGAATAAATAATAACTGCACATAAACAGGAATTATATAACCTGCAAAATACGCAAATATAAATGCAAAATAATAATTTGCTACCCATGCTTTTTTCCTACTGAATCTAAAGAACAATGTAGATCCCATAGCTAACCAGAATATCATTACCAAGTCAAATGATTGAAAATCCAAAAAGGCATCTTTTACCGGTCGGATAAGATATGGAACAATTGTAATTTCCCACATTCTGAACCAAAAATAACCTAATGAAACACCCAAAAAAGTATGCTCTCCGAATTTATACAATGGATTATCTCTATATAGGAACGAAAGCATCATAAGAGTAAAGAAAACTGACATCCAGATCTGAACTGTTGGGTTCATAATTGTGTTATCTATTAAAGAATTTAATAAGTCCATAATTTTTATCCTGTTTAGTTTTTCTTTCGTTTTTTCTCAAAAAAGAATATAAAATTTCCAATCCCAATGAATAAGAACATTACCAGATGAGCAAGCGTTAAAGAAGCCATGCCGCTATTCGCCTTTTGATTGTACTTCTTATCGGCACCTGCTTTCACCCTCAAGTTCTCATATTCAGCAGCACCTTTTAATCCAAATAACATTCCATCTAATTGTCCTGTTTGAAGATATGGTATAAAATCAGGTCCCATTACCGCAGTAACACCCGTTCCCATTTTAAATCCAAATCTTCTCTGTAAAAGAATATAGCTTTCGGGATGGGCGGAACCTGCAAAAGTCATCATATATTTCATATCAGCAAAAGTCTTAATTCCATCAAATATTTTTCCTTCTTTACTAAAAGTACCTTTAAAATCAGAGTACATAGAAAACAATACCATATCAACACCTATTGGTAAATATCCGAGCTGCTGATAGTGCACTCCTTCTTCAATATGTTCATAACCTTCTTCACCTTTTATCTTTTCTAAAAGATTTTCCCCAAGACTCATCCCGGTAATAACAGGGTAATAGATAAACACCCTTAACTTCTTATCAAAACATTGCTTAACTGTTTGTTCCACCATAGGCAGTAATTCTGCCGCTAATGTCGGATCAAACGCCCAGTCAACAAAGACAGCATCACCCTCTTCCAGCATATTAATGTTATCATAAACAGCAATGGTTTCCTTCGTTTCTCCAAATTCCATATTTAGAAATTGAAACCCCGGAAAAAATGGTAAAATACATGATAAAAATATCATTAAATATATCCATCTCTTGTCTATTCTTTTCAATTTTTGAATTAAAGTGTCCATACTAGATTCCCAATGTGTTATTTATTCTGATAAATGTGATCTTTCCAGACCGAATGCGATCCTGATCATCATAGTAAGTCCTCCCAAATATGCACCGAAAAGAATAGCTCTTTTGCCTGCACTTGTAGGACCATCCAATATCCATTCTCCAATTACCGGTATTTTACTCCACATTACTTCACCAAGTGGAATTTTACTCAGCATTATTAGTATAGCTGCTACCAGTAAAAATGCCGCTTCAACTGATTTTGCTCTAAATGATCTATAGGAAGCAGAAGCAACATAAAAAGCAAGCAAAGAAAACACAGTTGCATTTAGAGGTACAAAAGCATAAGTAAACATGGCATCAAAAGGTGTTCCCGGATTTACTCCTCTTAACATTCCCAGCACTAC
>WTAK01000090.1 GCA_013139625.1 Candidatus Delongbacteria bacterium
GAGATAAAGAACGATATTAACTTGATCAAAAGATATATTTTCAGTACCGGGAAGAAAGAAGTGGTCTCTGATTATTCTGTTGAAGAAGAGTTTCAAAACCTTGATCCTAACCAAGCTATAATAACTCCATATTCTCACGGGGATAGTGAAAAGGAAGAAATTATAGAACTCCTGAAAAAACACAGAGGTAATAGAAGAAAAACTGCAGATGAAATGAATATCTCTGAAAGAACTTTATACCGCAAGATTACTAAACACGGAATAGAACTTTAATATGAAATTTAAAATAACCACTATCCTTCTACTGCTGTCATTAGCTATAATTCAATCATGTGCATATTACTCATTCACAGGTAAAAGTATTCCGCCTCATGTTAAAACTGTGCAGGTTCTACTTTTTGATGATAATACAAGTAGGTATGACCTATCTCTGCCTCAGGAGATCAATACAAAATTACTTTATTACGTAGATGATTACAGGCTAATGGATATTGACGATTCAAAGGATGCAGATTCAAAAGTTTACGGTACAATTAAGGAATTTATAGAATCTGTTGCTTCACAATCTGATGATGAAATTGCTCAGCAGAGAACTTTAACTTTAAAATTATCAATAAATTTTTACGATAATGTCAAAGAGGAATTCATTGTAAAGAATTACTCTGTTTCACATACTGAAAATTATGATGAATCCGGTGGAGAGACAGCCAGAGATGAAGCTATGGCTGAACTGCTGGAAAGAATCGGAGAGAATGCGGTCATCGCACTAAGCTCCAACTGGTAATATAAAGAACACATCCGTAAAGACGTGATTCATCACGTCTCTATATTATAAGGAGTCATATTATGAACACAGAACTAATCAAACTTACCTTCCCTGAAGATGCTAATATCATACTTGGACAATCTCACTTTATTAAGACCATCGAAGATATTTACGAAGCAATGGTAAACACTGTACCAAATGTAAAATTCGGTGTGGCTTTTTGTGAAGCCTCAGGAGAGCAGCTGGTCAGATATGATGGGAATGATGAAGAACTTATGAAACTTGCAGCTGACAATGCCTATAAACTTTCTGCAGGACACTGCTTTATAATTATCATGAAAGATGCTTTCCCTATCAACGTTCTTGGTAGGATTAAAGATGTGCCTGAAGTATGTAGAATATTCTGTGCTACTGCAAATCCTACTGAAGTTATAGTAGCAACTTCTGAGCAAGGTCGAGGTATTATGGGAGTTATTGATGGTTTTGCTTCAAAAGGTATTGAGGACGAAGATGGAAAGAAGTGGCGTAAGGATTTTTTAAGAACAATCGGGTATAAATTGTAGGAATTTGTAGGGGACGATTTCTATTCGTCCCCTTTTTAATTTAAAACGAATTTATAAAATATATTTTTAAACTTTCTTTTGCTTGTACGAAAAGAAAGTTACAAAGAAAATACAGCACGAACGTTAATTTTGGGACTATCGGTATTATTCACTTTAAAATCTGACACCTTCGATAACTGGAAGTAGTTTTTACACAACAGTGAATAATCACTTTCGTCAGGTAACCAAAATTCCGTTGAGTGCATGTAAGTCAAAAGATAAGAATATTTAAAACCTGAATAGATTTAGGATTCTATTATTTATCTTAACTCAGATATAAGTTTGGATAATTCTGATTTTATATTTGCCACATTTTTTTGCTTAATTAGCTCACTTAAATACTTTCTTTCTTCCTTAGATATTCTTTTTATCTCAGTTTCCATAGATTTAGTCGTTATATAATCTCCACATGTACTACATTCTACTGTATAATGTCTAGATGATTCATCTCTAAAAATTGGATATCCCGCTAAGTTTCCACATATTATACATTTTCTTTCATTTTCCATAATATACCTTGTTTTTTGATTTTAGTATTAATTACAAATATAATAATAAAATCACTTTATAGCAATCTTTATTTCATGATTATTTCGTAACTTGACACTTTGTAGCTGAATTGTCAAGTTAGATGTGATAGGTTTCAATATAAAATTATTTTATTTCGTTTTACTCGCTAGCAATAAACCCGTTACAATTCCAAGTGTTATTGCAACCACAGCACTTACTAAGAATGTACCTGAATCTCCACGTTCTCTTTCGTTTATATTCTCATCTTTAAATGCAACACTGCTTTGTATTTTTTTTGATGGATCTTTTGATCTGTAAAATTCTGCTTGGCACCTATAACATGTACTTATCATATCAGGTCTTCTCTCATCAACAACATTCACTATATCTGCACCAATTGAAGCTGCTTCTTCTCTTAACATTCTAATTGCATTTGATTCACTACAATTACCTGTTAGAGGACCATCACCTAATTTGATATCACCTATTCTTTCATAATCCGTAGTATGGAAATTACCATATTTGTGTATTGTTACTGCTTCAATATTGATCCTAGAGTTCTTCACATCATATATGTCATAACCTGATCTTGTTATATTGTACGATGTGCAACTTGTTAAAAATAATAAATTTAAATACATAACAATAACTATAAGTACTGTCTTCTTTTTCATTAACTTTCTCCAAATATTAATTGCAAACTTAATCATCAATATAATAAACAATTATGTTAAGAACTTCAATAAAAATATTACAGAGTGATTTTTAAACGAGTAGTTCAAGGAGGATGCTAATTTTGAGATCAGGAGCTTGGTTAACCTAAGTGACTGATTGAGAAATTGGTATTCGACGCAGAAATACGAAGTTTAAAAAACTTCTCTGGCGATTTTTTTGATATTCCGACTCATCCCCAAAGTATAATAATGTATCCCCGGGACACCCACCTGAGCGAGTTCTTTTGACTGCATAATACACCATTCAACACCTACTGCTCTAGCTTCACGGTTAGTCTTACATTTCTTAACCTCAGAAACAAGTTCTTCCGGAAGACCTATCTTAAAAGTAGGTTCAAGTAAATTAATATCATTCAAAGCTGAAATAGGTTTGATCCCAGGTATAATAGGAACAGTAATCCCGATATCTCTGCAAGCTTTTACAAAATCGAAGTAATACTTATTATCAAAGAACATCTGAGTTACAATATAATCAGCACCTTTATCAACCTTCATCTTAAGAAATTCAAGGTCTGACTTCATATCCTTTGCTTCTTTATGGATCTCAGGATAACCTGCAACACCAACACAGAAATCAGTCTTAAGCATATCAAAAATATCCTTAGTAAGATATTTCCCGTTATTCATATCGACTATCTGCTCAACCAACTCGCTCGCATTTGTATATCCATCATCTTCAGGGATAAATACTTTACTTCGTTTAGAATCTCCTCTCAATGCAAGAATATTATTAACTCCTAAAAAGTTAAGATCTATCAAAGTATCTTCAGTATCTTCTATGTTAGCTCCTCCGCAGATAATATTGGAAACAACAGGGATATTATATTTATTCTGTATCGCACCGGCTAAAGCAACTGTACCCGGTCTTTTTCTAACCAATCTATTGACAAATGAACCATCTTTTTGCTCGACTTCAACCATTTCAGATTGATGATATGTGATATTTATATAAGCAGGATCAAATTCTATAAGTGGATCAATAGACTTATAAAGTTTTTCAATGCTGTGACCCTTTACCGGAGGTAGTAATTCAAAAGTAAATAACGGTTTTCCGGTTGTATTGTTGTTGATCAGGTCTATGACTTTCATTATTTTTTCTCTTTGTTTACGATTCGGGAAGGCGTGGGAGCCTTCCCCTACGAACCCTTCCTATCTTCCTGTAAATAATCTTTTAATTTTCGGGCGCAAAATGTTGTGCCCCTACATTTTCTCTGTGTCCTCTGTGATCTCTGTGGTTCAATCTTTTAATCTTTTTGTATTTCCCCTACAGCAAAATATTTTGCTTTTTCATTTGCGAAATACAATCCACATACAGACGAAACAGGATCCATCGCAAAATTTTCTGTCAATTTCACACCTAAGTTAGCTTCAACATCTAATAGGTCGAATATCTTTCTCTTCTCACTATGATCAGGGCAAGTCGGATATCCGTAGGCAGGTTTGATGCCTTGCTCTTTATCAATTGAATAACCCCAATCTATTCTGATCTTATCGAAAAGTAACCCAGAAAATGCTTCCACAAATCTATCAGCTAATGTTTGCAATAGCAATGCTTTATAGCTATCATTATCAGCTTTGAATTTATTGATCCATCTATCCAATCCTGTACCGGTTGTAATTGTAAAAGCTCCTACATAATCTTTTTTCTGTGAATCTACCGAAGCAATAAAGTCTGACAAGCATAAATTAGGCTTACCATCTTCCAGCAATTCCTGATTTCTCTGATTGGTCAGAGTAGAAAGTACTTCTTCTCTGTTCTCATCTTTATAGATATTTATA
>WTAK01000186.1 GCA_013139625.1 Candidatus Delongbacteria bacterium
GTAATCAATTAACAATTTAAACCGTAGGGTCGGTACCCCTGTGTCCGACCGGAAGCGAAAAGATCCTGAAATAAATTCAGGATGACAATGTAAGGATGAACCTATGTGTTCATCTGGATGGGATAACAAAAAGGAGACAATTATGAAAAAAGTTTGTGTTATATTAGCCGGGTCAGGGCATGCTGACGGTAGTGAAATACAAGAATCTGTATCAACTTTGATAGCTTTGAGTAAATACGAAGTAAGCTACGATTGCTTTTCCTTAGATCAGGATCAATACGATGTTATAAACCATTTCACAAGTGAACCTGTAGCAGAAAAAAGAAACCTGATGCACGAAGCTGCAAGGATAGCTAGAGGAAGAATAAGAGATATTTCGAAACTGGATATAAACAATTATAGCGCCTTAATATTCCCGGGAGGATTTGGTGCAGCAAAAAATTTATGTACTTACGCTTATGAAGGTAAAAATGGTTCAGTAGATGAAAGAATTAAAAGATTAATCATTGATTTCCATAGCCAAGAAAAATATATTGGTGCAATATGTATTTCTCCTGTAATGATCGGTATGGCTTTATCTGGAGTAGCACAAGATTTGAAATTAACACCGGGGTTTGTAGAACCTGCTGCTGAGGATATGAAAAGCTTTGGGGCAGAGCCGGTTCTACTGAATTCAGAAGAGATTTGTATAGACGAAAAGAACAAAGTTATTTCAGCTCCTGCTTATATGAATGGCAATGCAACTTTATTTCAAGTATATTTGGGTATTGAAAAATTAGTTGAGTATATTTCAGAGAAGATTTAGATGAAAGGGTTGATTAGAATTGACGATAGATTAATACATGGACAAGTGGTTGTCGGATGGGGGAGTAAGCTGAATCCTGACTATATTGTACTTTCAGATGATGATATAGCTTCAAATGAATCAGAAAGTGAACTATATCTCCTAGGTGTTCCATTTGAATATGAAGGTAAAGTCCTGTGTTTTTCAGAGACAGTTGATTTTATTAAAGAGAATCAGAGTAGAAAAATTATAGTTGTAGTTAAATCTCCAAGCTCAATAATAAACCTAATTGAATCAGGGTTGGAAATAGATCAGTTGAACATTGGTGGAATGCATTCTAAAGAAGGCAAAAAAGAGATAAATCACTATGTTTATATGAATGACAAAGATTATAACGACCTCTTAGAGCTAAGTAAAAAAAGAATTGAGATATTTATTCAGGATCTACCAGGCGAAAGAAAGTATGATATGAAATATATTACCGATCAATGGGAAAAGCATGAAAAATAGAACTAAAGAAGCAATAGTTGGCTTTGTTTCAATATTAGCTGTAACAGTCTTAATAATATCAATTATCTATGGAAAGAATATTTCTTTAAATACTGAGAAAAAAATAATAACAGTGTCATTTGAATCTGTTAATGGTTTAGATGTTGGTTCGAAAGTATTTGTTAAGGGAGTTCCATGCGGAACGGTGAAATCCGTTGATCTATCAAACAAAAATGTTATTGTTAAAGCTGATATTGACAGTAAAATCAATATCTACACTGATGCAACGGCTACTGTTGAGAGCAAAGAGATTATGGGTGGAAAAAAATTGGTGATACATGTTGGTCATTCAGACATACTTTTAACAGATCAGATGATAAAGGGAAAAAGCAGCAAAGGAATGAATGAAGCAATTTCGGAAATTGCTGAGATCATGGCTCACGCAAAAATACTGATAGAGAACACAGATGCCCTGATCGTTAAAGTAACCAAAGCTATTCCCGAAACTGATCTTGATCAAAAATTTGATAAAATAGCAAAAGAAACTATTTCAACCATGAGATCGATAAAAAATACAATGAATTCTGTGAGTGAAAAGTTTAATAAAACCCTAAATAAAGCTGACAACTTAGTTGATTCTATGCAGACTTCAATAGACCAAGGGAAATCAGAGATAAGAAAGATCTATCCCCAAATAGATTCTTTGATATTTAAAACAGACTTACTAATCACTTCACTTAATAAACGCGTAGAAGAACTTTATGATTCTACCGGAACTATAGGAAGATTAGTTAATTCGGATGACTTTTATATAAAGTTGGATAGGGCTATTACGAACATTGATTCGTTAGTAAAGAAGATAGACAGAGAAGGAATCAAAACAAACATAGATTTTTGGTAATATTATTGATAGATTTATGCAGAAAAATTTAAGTAAGAGGAAAAATGAGCTATATAGATAAAGAGATTTTAATAAATGTTTCTACTAAAGAAACCAGAGTGGCTATTGTAGAAGATAGTAAACTTGTAGAGATGTTCATTGAAAGACCGGAAAATGAAAGGACTATTGGAAATATATACGCGGGGTATGTAGATAATATATTAGATGGCATGAACTCGATCTTTGTTGTTCTTGGAGATGTTCAAAATGGATTTTCACATCTTGGAGATTTCAAGAACGATCTACTTCCTACAGAGATCCTTAGTGGAAAATATTCTTTTCAATCCATAGATGAAGATATTACACTGATCGATAGTCAGGACAAAGAAAAGAAAAGGCTGAAGAAAAAGGATAAAGTCTTAGTTCAAGTGATAAAAGAATCAATTGGTAGTAAGGGTCCCAGAATAACTTCAAATGTAACGATACCGGGGAGATATGTAGTTCTGATCCCGAACGATAGGGGAGTCAAAATATCTAAAAAGATAAGTAACCCATCTGTCAGAAGAAAATTAAATAAGATAGTTAAGAATCTTATTCCTGATAATTTTGGAGTAATAGTTAGAACTGCTGCTGAAAATAAAGATTCCCAAGCTTTCACAAATGATATAATCAACACATATAATATTTGGAAAAAAGTTGTAAAGGAATATAAAAAAGCGGAAGAGCCAACTTTACTTTACAAAGATGATAACCTTGCTGCAAGTATTGTTAGAGACCTTTTTAATGAAGATGTCTCAAGAATGATAGTTGATTCAAAGGATCTCTACAATGATATCCAAGAGTACATTAGGAATAATGCTCCGGAATTAGAAGATAATTTATTTTTGCATGATGACGGAGATCCAATATTTGATAAATATCACAATATCAGTAAAGATTACTACAAGAGTTTAGCTAGAGAAGTTTATCTTAAGAATGGCGGATCGATAGTAATTGATCATACTGAAGCATTGGTTGCAATTGATGTTAACAGTAAAAGATATATTAAAAAAAGATCTCATGAAGAGAATAGTTATAATATTAATTTAGCAGCTGCACGAGAAATTGTAAGGCAACTAAGACTTCGGGATATGGGTGGTCTGGTCGTCATTGATTTTATAGATATGCACGATAACGACAACAAAGCAAAGATTTTCAATGAAATGAAGAATCTTTTAAAATTAGACAAGGCAAAATCAAGTATTGAACCTATAAGTAGATTTGGGTTGATTGAGATGACAAGACAAAGATTAAAACCTTCGATTGTTCAAACAATATTTGAAGATTGTCCAACTTGCAGCGGAAAAGGAATAGTTAAATCGAAAGAAAGTATATCGATTCAATTAGACAGATGGCTAAAAAATTACAAATTTGTAACAAACAATGCTGCTGTCGATATAGCAGTAAACAAAGAGCTACAAAAATATCTGGAGAATAGAGAAAATAGTATTATTCAGGAAATGATGATCAAGAATTGGATCAAAGTAAATTTCATTATCAATAATTCTTTGAATTTATACGATTTTAAGTGCTATGAATCAGGTACAGAAAAAGAGATCACAAGAGAGTATGCGAATTAACCAATGACTAAAAAGAAAATTGCAATAATAACAGGAGCATCTTCCGGTTTTGGAGTAGAATTTGCCAAGCAGATCGATCAAAAACTTGATCTGGATGAGATATGGCTAATTGCAAGGCGGCAGGAAAAACTGGAATCTACCGCTAAACTTTTGCAGAATGCTAAAGGCGTCGTAATTAAGGCAGATTTATCTACTTCTGAAGGTGTCAATGCTATAAAAAATCTTCTTGAAAAAGATCAACTGGAAGTAAAAATATTGATCAATAATGCCGGATTTGGAAGAACCGAAAAATTTGAAGATTCAGACGAAGAGTATAATGGCAGTATGATCGATGTAAACATAAAGGCTCCGGTGATGTTGACGAGATTTACGTTACCATATATGAATAGTGGAAGTTATATTATCAATGTTGCTTCATCAGCTGCATATGCTCCATTACCTTATTTCTCTGTTTATGCTGCAACTAAAGCATTCTTATTGAGTTTTTCATATTCTTTGAAAGAAGAATTGAAATCAAGAGAAATCAGCGTTACAGCTGTATGCCCAGGACCGGCTTCGACAGAATTCTTTAAGTCGTTAAAGGATAAAAAGGTTGATGGTTTGAGAATTGAAGATCCAATAAAGATCGTCCGAAAAGCTGTAAGAGATTCTCTTAGAAGAAAGTCAGTTTCTATTTATAGCTATGAAATGAACTTTTTGAGAGTTGTTTCAAAATTATTACCAAGGAAAATGTTGGCATATTTCTCTGGGAAAGTGAAATTGCCCCAATAAAATTAGGAAAAAACTATAAATTTTATACATAAATCGAATTGTAAACAAATTTTTAACTTGACTTAAGCTCAACTCATAGTTAAATTAAAAAGCTATAAATTCGAACTAGAAGAATAATATAAATTAAAATAAAAAAGGGAGAACGAAAATGAGGAAATCTGTAGTAATATTAGCAGTCTTTCTGTTCTCGGTTTCAATGTTTGCAGGAGTTACAAAAAGTGAGTTTGTTGGAGGGATGAAGTATTTCTATGATTTCGATGCTGGTGATCCGTCCCACGAAATGACCTTTGTCAACATTCCTAGTGTTGATTACAAATTAGAGATGATGCTTGGTAAATTATTCAAAATTTATGTTCATCCAAGTATTGGTTATAAGTTGTATAAAGAAACTGTTGATGGTGAAGCTCCAGTTGGTTTCGATAGATATGCAACAGAGTTTTATTTTGGTGTTACACCGATGTTGAAGTTCTATTTACCTAAGCAAATATTCAAAATGGATGGTTTTTTTGCAAAAGGTGGATTGCCAATATATACTGGTAGTATTAGTCCACAGAAAGAAAATCCTGCACCTGCTGAGCATATCAGGACAATTGAT
The DNA here is from genome assembly GCA_013139625.1 of Candidatus Delongbacteria bacterium. Taxonomy (GTDB): domain Bacteria; phylum UBA4055; class UBA4055; order UBA4055; family UBA4055; genus WTAK01. Next base: position 5,139 of record WTAK01000186.1, read on the forward strand.
GGTTTT
>WTAK01000015.1 GCA_013139625.1 Candidatus Delongbacteria bacterium
AAATATATATTATTATCAAGAAGCAAAATCTTCTTAAATATATATTATTATCAAGAATTAAACTTTGATTATATATTGACAATTTATTGTAGGAATGCTAAATTATTCGATGTATACTAATAAAATAAATTAGGTTCAAAATGAAAAAAATAATATTCGTATCAATAATATGTTCTTTAACACTGATTTTCTCAAATACGATTAATTTCAAATTGAGAACAATGTACATAAAAGCAGATGTTGATGTAAGGATCAAGTTAAATGCTTTTAACAAATTACTCGAAGAGAAGTTAAACTCTTATGATTGGAAATTTCCCATTAACGATTTTGAGCATATAGAAACAATTGTTAATATCAATATTGAGAAATCTGTTAGTGATGATAAATATAGTGGAATGATAACTATAAGCAGTGGATTGACAACAAAAAGAACGATGAGCGTTCCTTTTAACAAGGATATATACAATGAGCAGGAAATGACTTTTAGTATGGATCTAGACTCTGATCCTGATCTGGATAGTAGAAATCCTTCTGCAATAGAAACAATCTTAAGATTTTATATTTATCTGTCACTAGGTGAAATTTTTGATAAGTTATCATATACAGATCAAAAGAATTTTAAATTGGAAGGTGAATACTATTATCTTCAATTATACGAATTTGAGAATCTCATTAGTAGTGCTCAGGAAAGAAAAAACTGGAGAAAAAGATTAGAGATTATTAACGATCTTAAGCAAAATAAATATATACGTCAAAGAAAATTGAATGCTTTTATTTACAATGCAACTTTGTTTATGAATATAGGAAAATCTAAGAGAGCTAAATACTTTGTAGAGCCGATTTATAAAATTCTCAAAGAAGATGAAAAGGTCGATCAAGAAACTTTCTTTAAAAATAATTATAATGCTTTATCAGAAATATTTGCTTTTGAACCTGATACTACTTATGTAAATTTTTTAATAAAGGTAGATCCTGCTCACAAGTCTAATTATTTAGATAAGTTCAATAGGAAAAATAAAGTAAGAAATAATCGAGCTCCAAGAAATAATAAACTACCGAATAATGATACTAATATCTTAGAAGGTAGTGATCGATAATAAATATCAGTTTTAGAATAAAATTGCATATTACTATATTTTGATTTATTTTAGGTACGATAATTAAAAAATGGAAGGAGAGTTTATGAAAGGTATGTTTTACATAATATTAGCAAGTTTGATACTTGTTGGATGTTCTGCTGATCGATTATTTATGTTGTCAGATGGAGAATATCTTGAAGAATTGGCAAAGGTCACTAATAGTAAGAATAGTGCTATGTTCTCAAACGGTGGAGATGAAAAGAAAAATATGGTTTACAGTGTTTGGAATGAAGATCAGGAATCATATAATATATCTCTGAAAGATTATGTTTTTTCAAACAGGATATCAGAGAAGACATCAGGACCTAGTAATTATTTCTTATTCCCAAATTATTGCAAAGCAAATAATCAAGTTGTATTTCAATACTGGGATAGAGATAATTTCGATATTTATCATGTAGATGCTTTCAAAGATCATGCCAGAACTCAGGTAACACATACTCGTGAGAATGAGTATAATCCTGCTTGGTCACCGGATGGTAAACTTGTAGTGTATGAAGAAGGAAAAGCTCCAAAATCTTTTGCAGAGGAAACAAGTGATACATATGATGCCATTGTTTATGAAGAGAATGAAGTAAAAGAAAATAAGCTATGGTTAAAGAATATTGAAACAAATGATACAAAATTATTGGGAAGAGGAAGTTATCCAAAAATTTCTCCTGATGGTACTAAGGTTGTTTATGTATCATATGAAATGGACATGGATGATAATATTGAAGTAGGTTGTATTTGGATCATGGGAATTAACGGAGCAATGCCTTTACAATTAACCAATAGAGATAATGGGTATGCTATAATGCCAAATTGGAGTCCTGATGGTAAGAGTATTGTTTTTCAATCATATTCTGAATATAAAGCTGATACAGATATTTGCACTATAAGTGCTCAGGGTGGAACTGTGCAGCAGCATACAAAGAATCCATCTGAAGATTTTGCGCCATATTGGTCAACTGACGGGTATATCTATTTTTCATCAGATAGGGGTTCTGAGCCAAGTCACTACAATATTTGGAGATTCAAGGTTCCTACGAATTAACGAGACGTAGTGGTACTACGTCTTTATGGTGTCCTTCCTAGAAGGGCACTTTTTTATTTTGCAGAGTTCACACTTAGGTCCGATCGGTCGGCAGATTGTCTGCCCAAAAGCAACCATGAGGTCATTGATGATCCTCCAGTGTTTTTTCGGGATCTTTTCCATCAGAGAAAATTCAGTTTCTTCAGGTGTTTTAGTCGTATGAATTCCCCAACGGTTAGATATTCTATGAACATGAGTATCAACGCAAATAGTATCTTGACCATAGCCCAACGCGAGGACAAGATTTGCAGTTTTTCTACCTACACCTTTAAATTCCAACAGCTCATCAAGCGTATCAGGTACTTTTGAATCATATTTATCTATGAGTATCTGGGAAGTAAGTATTAAAGTCTTTGATTTTTGCTTATAAAATCCAACAGGGTAGATAAGTTTTCTAATTTCTTCCTCAGATAGCTTTATCATCTTCTCAGGAGTATCAGCTTTCTCAAAGATACGGTAAGATGCTTTAGCGGTGACTTCATCTTTTGTTCTCAGAGATAAAAGAGTAGAAACCAGAACTTTATACGGGTCTTTAGTCTGTATAGAGATAAGAGTAACTATTGGGGCATTCCACTTCGGATATTCTTCTTTGAGGATATTAATATTTTCGATAAATGTTTTTGAGTTCATAATTTGTTTGCAATTTATTAAGATTAAGTACAAATTTAAGTGATTAATTGACAATTAACAATGTAAATGTAGGGGACGCAGATCTGCGTCCCCTACAAAATACAACATAGGAGAAAACAATGTTAAAGAAAATTTTTATAGCCACGTTATTGGTATTATCAGTTCAATCAATATATTCTAAACCATTTAAAGATATAATTTCAATGGCTCAGCTTGATAGCATGAGTGTTCTTTCATTTGCTATTATGAGTGACAACAAGGGTGATGCTCTGAATAAGAAAGAATTTGAGCGCATGGATAAGTGGGTAAAGAAAAGCGGGGTAGAGTTCGTTATCGGATTGGGAGATCATGTTAAGCGAGCATGGAAGAATCAATTTGTAGATTTTCTAAAAGAAGATAAATGGTGGAGAACTCATTTCTATCCAGTTATTGCAGATGGGGAGAATGAATACTATGGAGAATCCCAGGCTGACAGAAGCAAAGGAAAGCAATTCTTAGACCTGACGAACATAAAGGAAAGAAAAAATGTTGAATTTACAGAAGAAGGTTCAGAGTATTATGCTAAGTTTGAAATAAAAGGTTATACGATACATTTCATTTCACTATTCTACCCTGATAATCCTTCAAATGATTCAATTGCATTCCCTGAGAGTTCAAAAGAATATTTGATAGGTATCTTAAATTCTATAGAAAAAAGTGATAAGGATATAGTAATTGCCGGTGCACATTCAAGAACAGGTTACTGGCTGAATAATTTATCAAGTACGCAAGAGAAA
>WTAK01000483.1 GCA_013139625.1 Candidatus Delongbacteria bacterium
CATAATGGAGTTGTATTTGGTTTTAACAGCCGAATAGACAAAGTCCTTGAAGATAATATTACTGTAATTTTCTTGTCAAATGTTCTTGATTGGACAGGAAGGATAACAAATCTTTATAATTTTCCTGCTAAAGTAATCAGTAAATTATATATAAAAGAAAATAATAAGAAAGCATTTCTTAATAAGAAGGATCAGATTAAATTTTATTGTGACAATGAAGATGTCACCCTTAAGAAATCTTGTAATGATGAAATAGTTTTCTCCAAGTGGATTGATGTAAGATCAGACGAAACTCTTATTCGTTTTAAAAATAAGACTGAAAATAAATTGAGCTTAAACTGGATAGATTTATATGGTGACAGTAGATTTGTCGATACAATTGTGCCTGAAGGATTGTTAGATGTTTCAAAGCAACATGATTGGATGTCCGGTTGGATAATATGGGAAATAACTGATGAAGAGAATAATCGCTTAGGATTATATAAAGCCCACAAAACAGGTGAATATAAAATTGAAATTGTACTAAAGTAAGTTAATCTTGAATTTACAAAGAGAGACAAATGATAAACGAAACAGATTACTCACAAACTACGCTCAGTAGTGAGCAAGAAAATCAAATTGATGCAATTTTTTCTCAATACAACAGCAATAGCTCTCCCGGATGTTCAGTTGCTGTTATAAAAGACGGTCAATTTGCCTATAAAAAAAGTTTCGGCATGGCTGATCTGGGTAACGATATACCATTTACTTCAGACAGTAAATGTGAACTCAGTTCAGTGAGTAAGCAATTCACTGCTACTTGTATTGCTTTGTTGTCTTTTGAAGGAAAACTTGATTTTGATGATGATGTTAGGAAATATTTACCACAATTACCGGATTACGGGAAAACAATAACCATTCGTCATTTGTTACATCATACTAGCGGAATAAGAGATTATAGATGTTTAATGAGATTTCCCAGTCCTATGAATTCAGATAACTACTGCAATAACGAAGATGGTATGAAAATCATGTTCAAACAAAAAAATCTCAATTTCATGCCGGGAAAAGAATTTCTATACAGCAATTCAGGATATCTTTTACTTGCAGAGATTATCAAGGTTGTCAGCGGAATATCTTTTAAGGAGTATGCAGAGAAAAATATCTTTAAGCCTTTAGGGATGCATAATTCTTTTGTTGATGAAGATTCAAGTACCGTTGTAAAGAATAGAGTTGTAAGCTATAAAAGAGATAAAGAAAATAAATACAGTAGTTTCCTTTGTGCTAATAATGATATTGGTGCTAAAGGAGTTGTTAGCACTATCAATGATCTTTTTCTTTGGAATCAAAATATTTCCGATCCTAAAGTTGGAGGAAAGAAGTTAATTAAAATGTTGGTAACAAAGGGATTATTAGAAAATAATGAGGAGATAGAATACAGTTTTGGTTTGAGAGTATATCCTTACAGAAATCTATCGTTTATTGGTCATGCTGGCGGCTATCAGGGATTCAGGTCGATGATGATGCTCTTTCCTGAACAGAAAACCAGCATATTTATTTTATGTAACCTTCCTGACGATATATATGCTTTATCCAATAGTGTTGCTGATATTGTTTTAGCTACTGAAATTAATGCAAAAAATACATCTTCCGAAAGTAAGACAAAGCCTGTGATCGTAAATTTATCAAAAGAAGAATTAGATAAATATTGTGGTTACTTCTGGTGTGAAGAGGCACAATTGGTAAGAAAAGTATATATAAAAGATGGTTGTTTGTTCTATTGGCGAGATGAAGGAAATGAATCACAACTTATGCCGATTAGTAAAAACGAACTGGTAATGATAAATCAAAATTCTGAAGTAAGGTTAAAGTATGATTTCAATGGTAATTCTAAAAAAATCAGTTTTCATCAAAATAATAATCATACAATAAGGCTGAATAGCTACAAACCTATAGATTTCAACATGGAATACTTAAATAAATTTATAGGTAATTATGTATGTGAAGAGCTGGATGGTAACTTTAAACTAAAAATAGAATCTGGTAAATTGACTTATTGTATAGAAAACGAGATAATTCATCAATTGAAACCAATTTTTCAGGATCGTTTTAAGTTTGAAGAAGAGGACTGTTATATTAAATTTATCTATAATGACAAGAAAGATATTACCGGATTTAAATTGGATTCGGTAAGAGTAAAAAACCTTTATTTTGTAAAACAATAGAGAATTGCTTACTTTTGTTATAGAAAGGAACACCAAGAATTTAGGCAAAGTACAAAAGCTAACATTGGTTGTCTTCCATAGTTTGCCTTAATCGACAAAAAAAGAGAATAACCCATGATAAACGAAACTGACTATATCAACAATCCACTAACAAAAGAACAAGAAAACCAAATTGATTCTTTATTTGCACAATATGATAATCAAAATACTCCAGGATGCTCTGTTGGAGTAATTCGAGATGGTAGATTTATCTATAAGAAAAGTTTTGGTATGGCTGATTTGGAAAACGATATACCAATAACAGTTAATAGCAAGTTTGAAATCGGATCTGTGTCAAAACAGTTCACAGCAACGGGTATAGCGTTATTAGCTATCGAAGAGCAACTAGATTTAGATGATGACGTCCGTAAATATATCCCAGAATTACCTGACTATGGTAAATCAATCACAATCAGACATTTACTTCATCACACTAGTGGAATTCGTGACTATGTTCAGTTATTTCTTTTTTCAGATTCAATAAATCAATTTGAAAATCATCTTAATAATGACTCACTAGAAATCATTTTGAAACAAAAGGAACTTAATTTTCCTCCAGGAAAGAAACATTTATATTCAAACTCAGGTTATCTTTTACTTAGGGAGATTATTGAAATTGTAAGTGGAATGTCGCATCAAAAATTCATAA
>WTAK01000362.1 GCA_013139625.1 Candidatus Delongbacteria bacterium
AAAGCGAAAGATATTTTAAAGGATAAAGTCGATCCAAAGGATTACGAGAAATTTGTGATCACAGTTGATGGGTCAGAGCTGTCCCGTGGTGGTGGTGGGTGTAGGTGTATGACCATGCCGGTGAGGAGGAAGAGGGTGAATTAACAATTAAATTCAAAAGATTGAAAAGATTTCCCCGATAATGTAAAGGAATCCCATGAACCGTAGGGTCGAACCCTTGTGGTCGACCGGATCCGTGACCCACGCCTTCCCGGAAGCGTGTAGGGGCGTAATTCATTACGCCCGAAAATGGAATCAAAGAATAAATACCAAAAGGGCGTTATGAATAACGCCCGTACATTCCTGAAAATAAATATTCATTTTCCGAGCAAAGGGTCACTATATGATACTTTGCTCTTTGTATCTTGGGGAAAAGACGCTAAAATTAGGAGGATACAAAATGAAGAAGAATAAGCTAAATATTGAGATTCAATTTACCAAAATATCTCAATTTATCATTAATGCAAAAGAAAATGCTTACAGAAGCATAAATACAGAGTTGATAAAACTCTACTGGCAAACAGGTAATTATATCTCCAAGAAATTATCTAATTCTGAATGGGGAGCTTCTGTTGTAGATAAACTTGCAGAATTCATACAAATTAAACACCCGGAAATGAAAGGATTTAGTCGTCGAGGGCTTTACCGGATGAAGCAATTCTATGATACATACAAGAATAATGAGAAAGTGTCATCACTGCTGACACAAATTACTTGGACGAATCATTTACTGATTTTATCCAAAGCTAAATCAATAGAAGAAAAAGAATTTTATATACTACTAACATCAAAAGAAAAATATGCTTCAAGAGAATTGGAACGGCAGTTCAAAAGTGGCTATTACGAAAGGCATGTGCTATCAAACATAAAAGTGTCAGCAGTGCCGACACAAATAGATAATGAAATATTTTCAAAATTTAAAGATACTTATGTGATGGAGTTCTTGCAATTGCCTGATATTTATGAAGAGAAAGATTTGCAAAGATCTATCTTACGAAATATGAAGAGATTTATTCTTGAATTTGGAAGAGATTTTACATTTGTAGGCGAAGAATATAGAGTTCAAGTAGGTAATTCTGACTATTATATTGATTTGTTATTTTACCATAGAGAATTACGATGTCTAGTAGCGGTTGAATTAAAAACAATAGATTTTCAACCTGAACATCTCGGGAAGATGAATTTTTATCTTGAAGCGTTAGATAGAGAATATAAAAAATCTTACGAGAATCCAAGTGTTGGAATAATTATTTGCAAAGGGAAAAATGATGAAGTCGTAGAATTTGCATTAAGCAGAAATGTTTCACCGACAATGATAGCTAAATATGAAACAAATTTAATTGATAAAAAAATTCTTGAATATAAATTGCATGAATTATATAAATCTGCGACAGTTTGTCGCAGAAACATATTGTGATTAAAAAATAGTGATAGAAGGGAATGTGACTCTTTTTGTTATCTCACAAACCTATGTAAATATATCCATATATTCAAATATTTGTAGCTTTAAATATGCAGATAAAATGTTCTTAAAAAAAATATTGCATTTGCATATAAATGAATATAAATTAGTCTTCTGTTTAAATAAGTTAAGATTATTTATGCGTGTTTTTAGCACTAAAATAAAATCAAAAAAAACAATTAAGAAATATAGGTATGTAAATGAGTAAGAAGACAGGAGTTTATCTATGTCAATGTGGTGGTAATATATCCAACACAGTAGATCTTGACAAGGTTGAAGAGCATATCAAGAAAGAAAAAGGAGAAGATGTAAAAGTAAAAATATTTTCTCACATGTGTTCAGGAGCTGGTCAAAAACTTATAAAAGATGATATCGAAAAAGGTGAGTTAGATAGAGTAGTTGTGGCAGCTTGTTCACCTCAATTTCATGAAAAGACATTCAAATCTGCAATGGAAAAAGGTGGATTGAATCCTTACGTATTGGAGATAGCTAACCTTAGAGAGCATTGTTCATGGACACATAAAACTGAGCCTGAGATAGCTACAACGAAAGCAATGGATGTAGTTGATGCTTCAATAGCAAAAGTTAAATTGGATACTCCATTGACAGAGAAGAAGATGCAGATGGGTGATAGAGTATTGATCATCGGTGGTGGTATTGCAGGTATCCAGTCCGCTTTAGACTTGGCTGATTCAGGTAAAGATGTTACTTTGGTAGAGAAATTACCTACTATCGGTGGAAAGATGGCTGTTCTTACAAAGACATTCCCGACAGAAGATTGCTCTGCATGTATAATCTCTCCTAAAATGTCAGATGTTCAAGATCATCCAAATATTAAACTTTATACAAATTCAGATATTGAAAATATTCAGGGTCACAGGTTGCATTTTAAAGCAACTATCAGAAATAAGGCAAGATACATTGCGCCGACTATCAATATGGACGAATGTCTTGCATGTGAAAAATGTGTACAGGCTTGTCCGGTATCAACAAGAAATTATTGGGAACAGGGTGTGATCGACAGAAAAGCGATCTATATTCCTGCTGCTTTAGCTATCCCATTCAAATATATCATTGATCCTGACACATGTATAAATTTCAAAGAAGGTCAGTCATGTAGTATTTGTGCTGATATTTGTCCTCAGAAAGTAATTGCATTTGAGCAAGAAGATGAGATCATTGAAGAAATATTCGATACTATTATCGTAGCAACGGGATTTGATATCTACGATGCAACTGAAAAAACTGTATTCGGTTA
>WTAK01000245.1 GCA_013139625.1 Candidatus Delongbacteria bacterium
TCAGATCTTCTGAAACCAATGGTGTTATAAAGTGGAATCCTGCCCCAGCACCCAAGTAGAAAGAGAATATCTTTACTACAGGTGGAAAACCGAATACATACCACTTAGCAGTAAAATCAGTAGAAAATCTTCCGAATGAAAATTCTTCTGAGTAGCCGGAAGCACCAGCATCATAACCTACAAATTCTAAAGGAATATCAGGAGTAGCACCAAGACTTGTTATATTTTCAGGAGCTGTCCATTTGTAAGTTGCCCATGCTGCTTCAAATCCTGCTTCGAAACCAATTGGTACTAAAGGAACATCAAGATAAACCTGTCCACCAAAAACAAACGGATTTGATATTTTATCTCTGGTAATTTCATATTCATATGAATTTCCTGCAATGTCAAAGACAAAAGGTGCGCTGAACTTATCAACACTTGTGTTATCTACTCCGGCATGGATACCAAAACCGAAAATACCAAATGCTTTGATCGTTGTGACCATCATGATCACCAATAAAAATCTTTTCATCGTTACCTCCTATTTAAAGATCAAGCTTTTGCATTTGTGAGCTTAAGTTAGACTAAGCTCGAAATGCTTTTCAGCTTCTCTTATTTTTAATAATTCGTCTTCGTTTAACGTAACTTCTTCTACTAATATATTAAATTCTTCTGATAATGCCAATGATAAATTTGTTTTGAAAGTTTGATAGAATTTATCAAAGTCTTTATTTTCTGAGACATCTTCAATAGTAATTGTTTTATTTACAGTCATTTCTTTTAGCCGGGGTTTTCTCTTATCTGCGACATTTAAGTAGTCTATAAGTTCAAGATGTTTTTTTCCGAATAAGATAGATCCATGCTGTAATACTGAATCTTTCAGTCTTTTCTGAGCACTTCCAACCAGTTTTTTCCCGTTTACAACGACTTCATAAGTAGATGTAGATGAAAAGCATACTGACGAAATTTTCTCTTTGTATAGTTCTTTGAAATCGGGAGCTTTTCCATTTTCTAATTCAGCATTGGTTATGCCGGAAAGTTTCAGAGCTTTTACTAGAACGGTGCTGATTTTGTTATAAACTTCAAGTATGGAATCAGAGTAAAATTCTGAAGTCTTTGGTATTATCATTGAATAAGTTATTTCTTCAGAGTGATATACGGCTCTTCCACCGGTTTCTCTACGGACAATGTCAATTCCATCTTCTTTGCATCTTGCAATATCAATTTCTTCAAGTTTCTGATGATATCCGAGTGATATGCAATAAGGTTTCCATCGATATATTCGAAAGATCGGCTTGTCTAAATGATTCCTTGCCATGAAGAAATCTACAGCCATATTAAAAGTTCCGGTACTTATACCGGTATCTAGAAAATTTATACTATTCAATTTTACTGCCTGATAAGACCACGTTTAGAATTTCTGGTGAATTCAGATATATTTAAAACAACATTGTTATCGACATAATTGTTTTCTATTTGCTCAAGAGCTTTTTCAGTTGTTAATCCGCTTCTGTACATAATTCTGTATGCATCTGAAATATCTTGAATATCTTCCGTTGAAAATCCATTCCTCTGAAGACCGATCTTGTTTAGACCTGAGAATTTTAATGGTTCACCTACAGCCATGCAATAGTGAGGTATATCTCTTTTCACTTTTGCTCCGCCTTCAACCATGCAGTATGAACCGATCTTGCTGAATTGATGTACCAGAACATGTCCACTTAGGATAGTATGATGATCTATAGAAATATGCCCCGCAATTTGAGTTCCGTTCCCGATAATACAATTATCTCCTACGAAGCAATCGTGAGCAACATGAACGAATGCCATTAAGAAACAATCTTTGCCTATGACAGTCTTAAATTTATCCTTTGTTCCTCTGTTCAAGAAAGCATATTCTCTGATAACAGTTCTTTCTCCGATCTCAAGAGTGGTTTTCTCTCCTGAAAACTTTAGGTCTTGAGGTACTGTGCCAAGAACAGCACCATTATAAATTTGAACATCTTTATGTAAAATAGTACCGCTCGCTAAAGTGACATGAGCACCGATCTTACAATTATCTTCGATGATAACTTCATCTTCAACAATTGTGAATGGACCGATCTCAACATTATTGCCAATTTTAGCTTTTTTTGATACTATAGCAGTAGAATGGATCATTTTATTTCCTTAAATTATTTGTCGCCTTCTTTATCTATGACCATTGCAGTCATAAGTGCTTCAGCAGCTTTTTTACCATCAACGTAAGCTACACCATGCATTTTGCAAATACCTCTTGATAATGGTCTTACCATCTCAACGTGCATCATTAATTGATCGCCGGGATGAACAGTTTTTCTAAATTTGATCTTATCAAGTCCTGTAAACATTACTAACTTGTCGTTTGGATTTTCAACTGAATTCATCAATAATAATCCACCTGTTTGTCCCATAGCTTCAACAATTAAAACACCGGGCATTACAGGATTTCCAGGGAAATGACCATTGAAAAAATCTTCATTCATAGTTACATTTTTAAGCCCAACAATACTTTTCCCGGGAGTGATCTCAAGTATTTTATCAACCAATAGC
>WTAK01000213.1 GCA_013139625.1 Candidatus Delongbacteria bacterium
TGTAATAGATCCATTGATACACCATCTGAGATTATATGATGCATATCTACCATTAAATAATTTTCATTAGAACTTGTATTCTTGACATATCCTACTCGTAACAAAGGAGCTTTAGTCAAATCAAAAGATCTTATAAACGATGAGTATATATCCTCCAGCTCTTCTGTTGATGACACATCATATTTTGCCACATCTATATCAACATTTGAATGAATTCGTTGAACTGGTATATCATCTACTATCTCAAATGAAGTACGAAAACTCTCATGACGGTCTATTAAACTTTTTAGGGTTCTATACATATTTATCTTATCATAAGTACCTACACCAAAGCATTGTAGTATGCTATAAGCTGTCGAATCAGGATTCATCTGTTGTAATATATAAATACGCTCTTGAGCTGAAGAAAGGACATAATATTCCTTTTCACACACAGATTCTATGGAGATATATTCGTTGTTTACATCTTTAGCATTACTTAAATAATCAATTATTTCCTGCTTATTATCTTTTATCTTTTTTAGAATATCGTCAGTAACACTCCCCTTGGGTGCATTCACCAATATCTTATTGTTTGATTTAGATAATCTGATATTTTCTTCATTTAACTTATTTATAAAACCTTTTAAATCCATTTCTTCTAAATATTCCTAATTTATTAATCGCAATTGAATTTTATTCATTCTCACTTGTTAATTTTATAAAATCATCCATTACATTTACATCATCTTCAATATTTCTTTCGACATCATCCCATTCAATTGCTTCATTTCCTTTAATACTTGATGTTAACAAATCTATAGTTGTTAATTTAAACAGATCAACCATCTCAAACTTCTTATTCAATCTTTTAAATATTTTTTTATTCAATGCGATCAATTTCAAAGAATTACCACCTATATCAAAGAAATTTGCGTTTATACTTATCTTATCTTTGTCTAAATTAAGAACCTCTGACCAGATGTCTACCAACTTCTCCTCTACTTCATTCCTAGGTCCTACATAATTATCTCCTGCTTCTATGTCAGGAGCTGGTAATCCCCTTTTATCTATCTTACCATTTGGTGTTAATGGAATAGCTTCTAACTTCATAAAAAAAGATGGTATCATGTAGTCTGGTAATACCCGCTGTAATGATGCTCTAATAATTGAATTTTCTATTTCTTTATTCGAAACATAATAGGCTACTAATACCTTATCTCCAGAATCATCTTCTCGTGCTATTACTACGGATTCATCTATTCCTTTTATCTGTAGCAACTGACTCTCTATTTCTCCTAACTCTATCCTAAAACCTCGTATCTTTACCTGATCATCTATTCGGCCTAAGAACTCTATATTACCATCAGGTAACCATCTACCTAAATCGCCTGTCTTATAAATCCTAACTGCGCTATCAGGTTTGTTTTCTTCTGAATATTCCTTAAATGTTTCTGGATCCCACCAAACAAACTTCTCTCTGGTCAACTCTTTATTATTCAAGTATCCTCTGGCTAACCCTACTCCTCCTATACATATCTCTCCTGGCACGCCTATTGGTTGTAAACTATTATGAGTACTTAAGATAAACAATTGTGTATTTGAAATAGGCTTTCCAATGGGAATGTTATCTGCGTTAGAGGTGTCTATTAGGAAACTACTACTATATATTGTAGCTTCTGTGGGTCCATATATATTTCCTAAATTTATTGTGGAACTATTTTTTATAATGTTCTTTTCATAACTATCTAACATTCCTATTGATATTGCTTCTCCTGCGAATAAAATATATTTAAGGCTTTTAAGATATCCTGAATCGGATATTTTAGCTTGCTCGACAAAAGATTTAAACATTGATGGTACAAAGTTTAAATGCGTTATTTTATTTTTATAAACTTCGTTTAATATCTTATTCGGATCTTTTTCTTCGTTTTGCTTTAGTATTATCAATTTATTATTATTAAGTACCCAAACAAATAATTCTGTCACAGATACATCAAATACAAAATTTGTTTTTAATAAAAAAGAATCATCCCTAGTCATTGGATACATTTCATTATGAAAATAAAGAGTATTTATTACAGAAAGGTGTTCAATCATTACACCTTTAGGATTACCTGTTGTTCCCGATGTATAGATAACATATGCTAAATCTGTAGGCTTGTTAACTATACCTAAATTCGTACCTTCATAATCGTAACTACTCTCTGAGTCTAAATCTATTACAACTAAACCATACTTTGTTTTTGAATCTTCGTAATAATGATTCTGTGTTAATAATGCCTTAGATCTACTATCATCCAGCATATACTTTATTCGCTCTTCTGGATAAGTTGGATCTATCGGTAAGTAAGCTCCTCCTGATTTTAATATACCCAATATCCCGATGATCATCTCAAAGGATCTATCAACCATGATACCAATAATTGTATCTGGCATTACTCCCTTTTCTCTTAATAATCTAGCTATCTGATTCGATCTTTTGTTAAGCTCTCCATAGGTCATTTCTTTATCTTCAAAAACCAATGCTACATTATCAGGTGCTTTTGCAACCTGCTCTTCAAATAATTGATGAATCGTCTTATCTCTTGGGTAATCTGCATTTGTGTCATTAAATTCATATATAAGTTGATATCTTTCTTCCGATGATAGAATATCTAAATCACATAATTTCGTTTCTAGTGTTATTTCTTCTATTATCTTCTTAAAATATCCTGCAAACCTATCTATACTGTCTGAATTGAATAATTTTACACAATAGCTTAAATGAACCATTATAGATGTATCATTTGTTAATACATCCATACTTAAATCAAATTTCGATCTAGTTTTCTTGTGAATATCATCTAAATTCGGTACCCCTTCTTCTGTATCCAACAAGTTTAGACATACATCAAATATTGGATTACGACCAAGATCTCGTACTACATTCAATTCTTCTACCAAATCTTCAAATTGACACAGTTGATTACTATATGATAATACTGTCCTATCTTTAATACTCGTTAAAAAATCTTTGTAGGTTAACTCCCCTTTAGGATAGTTACGCATAGCTAATGTATTGACAAACATACCTATGAGACTTGATAGATCAGAATGTACCCTACCAGCTATTGGGACACCAACCACGATATCTTCTTGACCACTTAACTTTGATAGCAATATATTAAATAACGACAGTAAGACCATGTAAAGTGTCGTATCCGTCTCTTTACAAATAGCATATATCTTATCTCTCAAATTATCTTCTAATACAAAACTCAATAGTGCACCTTCGAAACTCTGCTCCAACGGCCTTGCATAATCATATGGTAGATTCAATACA
>WTAK01000181.1 GCA_013139625.1 Candidatus Delongbacteria bacterium
TTCAATTCTGAGAAAGAAATTCCCAAGTTATAAAAAAGTCAGTGATGTTGGGATTAGTGGACATTATGAGAATGTGTCAGGATTTCATGATGATAATTTGATAGACATGTATTTTCTAAAAGAAACATTGCCAGGATATTTCTGGATATTCAAATTGCCTGACGATCGAGTTAATGTGGGTATTTATACTACTAAAGAAAATTTATTGAAGACTAAACAAAATCTAAAATCTATGATCACTGATATAATTTCAGGGCATCCTGAGATATCTGAAAGATTTAAAAATGCAAAAAAAATAGATGAAGCAAAAGGGTGGAAGTTGCCAATTTTCTTCAAGAGGATATTCAGTAAAAGAAACCTTTACGGGTACAGATATTTATTTATAGGAGATTCAGCTTCATTGATAGATCCAATTACCGGTGAAGGTATAGGAAATGCCCTATTAAGTGGGAACTATGCTGCTCAAGCACTTTTAAAAGCTTACAAAAACGGAGATTTTGATTCCAATCAGATAGATCTTTATCGTAGATTGCTAGCTAAAAAGTTTAAATACGAATTTCGAATTCATACTTTTTCCAGAGGATTTTTTAAAAATCCTATAGTCCTTGAGGCCTGTTTTTCATTGATCAAAAATTTAAAATCATTCAATTCCTTCATTTCAAAAAGATTATATAAATAAAAGCTTAGCGATTTTCTACAAAGTGCTTTCTAAAGTATTTTTCCTGAGTATTTCTTAACTTATTATCTTCTTCTTTATTCAGATTCCATCCTAGAATATTAATATTATACGCACAAAATTTTGCTATTTTCTGCATGTTTCTAGTTTTTGTATGATCATCGAAACGCGAGAGTGGAGCCATATATGACAAAATAGGCTTAATATCGGTGTTGACAGGACCTTTGCCTGCAAAATTTTGAATATTTTCTGGTCCAAAAACAAGCCTTGACATAAGTTCGTAAGCTGATTTGACATTTAATGGTGGTTGTGCTAAATCAGTAGCAATTTCGGGTACTTTAATTCTTCTTTTAATATCTTCCAAATTCGGTCTATATGATCCTTTGACTCCAATCAACAACAGATCTTCCCCGGGATTTACGACCATCATGTATGCTTCAGGAAAAACTTCAAGGAAAGACCGGAATACAAGCTGCAACGCTTCAGATTGGAGACTATACATATGAATCCATTGTCCGAACACACCCTCAGGAGTCAGTGCTTCATTTGCAAGTTGATAATACTCAACTGTAAAAAGGTCTGAAACACCTGCCAACCAAGGATTAGAAGGTTCTGAAGTTATAAGATCATATTTCCCAATACTTCTCTGAAGATGTAATCTTCCATCAGTTAGATGCAAGGTTACATTTTTTCTTTCGAGCGGTCTGTTGTTAAAATCGTTCAAAAACATTGCCCCTTCAATTATAGCCGGTTCGATTTCTATAGCGTCCACTTTTATTCCGGGATGCATAGCAAGGGATCCGACTGTTGTTCCTGTACCAAATCCTATCACACAAGCGGTTTTGGGATTAGGATGAAAAAGCGCAGGAAGATGTCCACACAATTTTTGAGTGGGCATATCCGTGTATGAAGATCCATCCGATTTTCCGTTGGTGGCTATAGAGATCTCATTTGTTTGTTTGTGTTTAGAAACATTTATAGTAGCCGTGAATCCATCTCTATAGTAAATCAGATCCACATACTGTTCATATATTTTTCCGATACCATATTTTTTTATATCTGGTTGATTTTGGTAATCAAGCGTATTTATTCCAACTCCCACTGTAATAGCTATCTTATTGATATCGGGTACAACAAACCATATTACAATCAGGCATGTAATGCCTGCTATCTGAACCTTGACAATATTTCTGAATTTCATAAAAAAAACTGACAAAAGCCCTGCAACGATAAGCATTGTGCTAGTGATTCGCAGTGTAGGATCAAGTCCGAAATACGGGATGAGCAAAAATGCGGTTGTAATGATACCTGCGATTCCTCCGACAGTGTTCCAACCGTAAAAGAATGATATATTAGCGGCAGGTTTATCGGTGCATTGTTTAATCATAAAGAGTCCATAAGAAAAGAACATTCCTGAAAGTAGAGTTGCAGGGCTCATCAACAATATTGAAGGTAAAAGTTGATTTACGAATAATCCATATGCACTTGATGATCTATCAACGCTAAAGTAACTTATATAGTAGTCTGGAAGAAAATTTGCAATGGCGATCGAGGCTGTTGTTGCTAATGGAATGAGCATAAGTATAGTAAAAAATACTACACGGGATATTTCAAATGTTCTGGTACCAAACTTTAGAAACATGAATTTAAGGCTTGCACCTCCGATAGCTGCACCCACCCCGTAAAAGAAAAGATAAACGGCAAGAATTGTGGAATAAGCATATATTGATCCTCCAACAGTTAATACGATCAAACGTGTCCAAACCAATTCGGATGCGAGCCCTATGAATCCTACCAATACAGCTGTTAAAAGAATAATATTTCTTACTCCGGGGCTCAAAGTCGGACCCTGAATGTAATAACTCTTAGTTTCTTTTTTTTGTTTTTCTTTTTTTAATGATTTGACATCATCTACTTTGAATTGAGGGAGAAATAAGATCGCAATAGGTAAAAGTGCGTTCGCAGCCGCTGTAATATAGATCGTGTTGATTAAACCTAAGTAAGGAAGAAGAAAATAGCCCGATGCAATACATCCTAGAGCAGCTCCAATAGTATTTATTCCGTAAATTATCGTTATCCTGCGTTCTGCCAATTT
>WTAK01000226.1 GCA_013139625.1 Candidatus Delongbacteria bacterium
CCAAATAAAAACTGCAAGCATGAAAAAACCACCTGGAGCCATAACCATGATAGACCATTTAACCCACCAAGACCCTAAAACAGTAATTCCCCAAATAGTACCAGACCCCATCAGCTCTCTAAAGAAAGCTATAATGAGAAGTACATATGAATATCCAATTCCTGAACTTATCCCATCCACAAATGAAAGATGTGGTTTGTTATTTAACGCAAAAGCTTCCGCTCTACCCATGATAATACAATTAGTTATGATCAGCCCGACATATGGCCCTAATTGTCTTGAGACATCAGGAAGATAAGCCTTTAAAACCATATCAACCAAGATAACATATGAAGCGATTATCAAAGTTGAAACCATCATTCTAATTCTTGTGGGAATCCATTTTCTTAACATAGAAACTGTCACGTTTGAAAGAGCTGTAACAAAAACCAAACCAATGCTCATCACTACTGTATTTTTCAAAACATTTGTGACTGCAAGGGTAGAGCAAATGCCTAGAATTTGAACAAAAACAGGATTTTCGCTTATCAAATTTGATAATGTAATTTTTTTTATTTTTTTATTCATTATTCACACTTTTCTATTTTGCATTATTAATTTCTGTAGCTTTATTAACTATATATTCTATTGCTTTTGTCGTCACAGTAGCACCAGTAATGGCATCAAATTGGTTCTCACTATCGTTTTCACCTTCAGGCACATATGTAAATGGGCCTTTTTTACCGCGAAACTGTTCTAGGAACCAGTCTTCAGCAATTCTTGCTCCTAAACCCGGTGTTTCACTCTGTTTTATGAAATCAATACCTGTCAATTTCCCAGTCTGAGAATCAAAACCAACATGAGCTCTAATCACTCCCCAAAGTCCAGCTCCATCAATCGTGTGAACAACAATTGTACTATTTTTTAATCTATATTGTGGAACTGATTTTGATACCTCCGTTTCAATAACATTTTCTTTGAAATAATTATCAAGCTCTTCATCACTTTTAGGAATTGGTACATTGGCAGTGTATAAGACAGATTTTTTTAGAAATAGTTTCTCATTTCTTTTGATTCTAGATTTTGTATATAAATGAACAAATGATAGCAATACTACAAAAACAAAGGTGATTGAGAACATGAAAACAACCATATTAATTCTTGCAGCTGTTTTATTTTTCTTTGCCATAATATTTCCTATGCGGCCTTCATTTGTTTAGATTTCTGTCTTTTTTTCCACTCTTTCGCCCCTATATCCATCAATGGTGCAAACATGTTTGCAAGAAGAATCGCAAACATCATACCTTCAGGCCAAACAGAGAATGTACGTATAACTGAGGTCATAACACCTATGAATATTCCGTAAAATATTTTTGCATTTTCCTGTTTAGGAGCTGAAACAGGATCAGTCGCCATAAAAAAGAGTCCTAATATGAATCCACCAGAAAGAATAGAGGTTAAAAGGTCAATATTCCCTGCCAAACCAAAGCTCAAAAAAAGACCTTGCATTACAAACATTCCAATGAAAGTCCAGATAACTATAGTTTTACTTGCGACTTTTTTCTTGAGAAGATAGAGACCACCAATAAGAAGCAAAATGGCTGAGGTTTCACCAATTGAACCAGGAATATTACCGATTAATGCGTTGAGGTAAAAATTCATATCAATGTTCTCTCCTGTCGAGAGGACAGTTGCAGAAGTAATGGCGTCTGGAGTGTATTTTAAAAGGCTACCCATCAAACCTTTTGCAGGTTTTGCCCAGTTTCCTGTCATATAAGAAGCAAACGTAACATAGATAAAAGCTCTGCCTACCAAAGCTGGGTTGAAAATATTTTTTCCAAAACCACCAAAAACCATTTTTCCAAAAATAACAGAAAAAACGATTCCAACTATAGCCATCCAATATGGAAGAGTTGGTGGGATTATCATGACAAACAGGAAGTTTGTAACGAATACAGAAGAATTTACAGGCTCGTTATATTGTTTAGAAAAAATATACTCCGCTAAAAATCCAGAAATGTTAACAACAACAAACATTATAAAGACTCTCCAACCAAAAAAATATATAGATGCAACTAAAGCTGGAGTTAATGCTAACATCACCTTGTTCATTGGAGGTAACAATCTTACAACTGGGTTTTTCTTTTTATCACTCATCTTTTCACTCATTAACTAGTTTCAACTTCATTTACATTTTTATCGATCAAACAAGCTTCATGACCAATGCTATCAACCATTTCGATTATTCTATTCAAAATTTTCCCATCCCCTTCATAGACAACTGTGATCTCTTTCTTTGCAATGTCTACAAAAACGTCAGAAACACCAGGTAATTTCCTTCCTGCGTGCTCAATAGCATAAGTGCAGGCACCACAATAGGTACCTTTGATAGATAGCTTCGCTTTTTTTTCCATATACCTTGTAATCTATATATATTTTTATAATTAATCCTTTAAAAATTTATTTAAACTTTTTGTGTATTCAGTAAAATGAGAAATATTATTATGTCCAGCATCTTTGATAATAGTTAACTCTACCATATTTTCATCAAATGCTTCATATAGATTCATACTTAAGGAATTTTTGATGATCCCGTCTTTTTCAGCTATGAGAAATAAGGTTTTTGAATTAATATCTTTCACATAATTAATGGATTCGTATTTATCCTTCAGCAAAAGAGAAAATGGAAATATCTTATAAGTCTGCTTTGCAACATTCAAAATACTGTCAAAAGGAGTTACCAATACTAATTTATCAATTTTCCTTTTAGAAGCAACGTATGTCGCTATTCCTGAACCGAGACTACGACCGATTAGAGAATTTTTTTTATGTTTTGAACTAATTTGATCGTAAATAAATAAGGCATCACTAAAAAGACCTTCCTCGGTTGGGGCTCCATCACTTTTACCAAAACCTCTATAATTGATCAAGTACAATGTATATTCAGGAAAATTCTCTCTGTAAAAAGCAATGTTGCTCTCTATTGTTTCAGCATTACCACCATAGTATAAAATCGCTTTTTCTTTCCCTTCATTGACAACCCAACCTCTTAAAACAATACCGTCATTATTAAATTCCATTTCTGTTGCATCAACATTGTCTGACCCGGCTTGAGGTAAATACAGCATTCTTCTCTGCATGAAGTAAAGCAGTAAAGCTAAAATGATATATGTTGTTACAAGTATTTTTAATATTGAAAGTGTAATTGTCATAGTTTTACAATTTTCCATTCTTAATTCTCAATTAATTTACCTGCCCATTCTCTAGCTTTCTTAGCATCGTTTTCTTTATCATGCTTTAAAGGGTCTTTAAACATAATCTTTTCAAGAATTTCATTACCTTCTAACTTCTCTTCCATTTTCTCGAATATTTTTCCCGGTCCTCCCCCATGACAGCAGAAAAGACCGATTCTTTTATTTTCTATTTTAGTCTTAGAGAAAAATGTTCTCAAAGCCGGAGCAAATGTCCAAGCCCATACAGGTGTACCAATGAATATCGTATCATATTCTTGTAGATCGATATCAAATGGTTTAATTTCAGGTTCCGATTTCATCATAGCCTGTTTTCCGCCTAAAAATAACTTCATGACATTATTTCTTTTTATCTCTTTGACAGATTTTAATTCAAGAATGTCTGCCCCGATCTCTTCAGCTATATTCTCTGAGATAAATTTCGTGTTGCCATCCAGCGAATAAAATATAACTAACTTTTTCATATATACTCCTATCCCATAAAATAACTTTCTATTGCTAATTGATATCTAAAAATTACAAAATAATTATACAATAATCAATTTAAATACGTTGTAAAGCCATCTTAATTTTCGTATTTTCCTAATCTTATGGAAAAAGAAAGCTACAAAAAATACTTAGACCCTTCATTCATAGCAAACTATTCAAATTTAAAACTTACAACCAATATGATATTGGAAGGTTTTATGATCGGAATACATTCCAGTCCGATGAAAGGTTTCAGTGCAGAATTTTCACAGCATAAGCAATATAACCCAGGTGATCCTACAAGATTTATTGATTGGAAAATATTCGGCAAAACTGAAAAATATTACATAAAACAATACGAAGATGAAACAAATCTTTATGCTAATATTTTCTTAGATAAAACAACTTCAATGGCATTCAAAGCAGAGAAATCCACATATTCAAAACTGGACTATGGGAAACAACTTGCGGCAGCAATTGCAGGAATATTCATAAATCAGAAAGACTCTGTAGGCTACGGAACAATTGCAGACAGCTTGAAAATTTATATTCCACCTAAATCATCTCGGCAGCAGCTAAAGACTTTACTTATAAACATTGACGATAAAGAAACCTATGACTCTGAAACAACTGCTGACTCATACGAAAGTGTCAGTTTGAAGCTTTCAAAGTCAGGATTGACCGTGATAATTTCAGATTTTCTGGAAGATCCGGACAAAATAATCCATAATATTCTATTGCTAAGAAAGAGAAAGCAGGATATAATTATATTTATGATCGCTGATGACTATGAATATAACCTTAACTTCAAAGAAAATTCAACCTTTGTTGACTCTGAAACAGGTGAAAAATTAGTCGTAAAACCTTCTCAGTTGAAGAAAAGTTATAAAGAAGTTTATGACGAACTTATAAAAAAGTATAAAAATACCTTTACTGAAAATAAAATTTACTTTAAATTTGTGACCACTTTGACCCCATTCGATATTCCTCTAAGAGAGATAGTATTGATACGGTCAATAAAAATATAAAAATTGAACAAGGGGTTTCAACCCCTTGAAGTAACTAAAATAGGAGAAAAAATGACAAACTACATCGATGGAAACTTACCATATAAGGTAAAAGA
>WTAK01000253.1 GCA_013139625.1 Candidatus Delongbacteria bacterium
AAGCAGAGTTCAATTAACTTACAATTCGTTTCAAAATTCAGCTTCGATGATGTTCCATTAACGAAATTATCGACTTTGGGCGGAACTTATAATTTGCGTGGTTATCCTGATAAAAGATTCACGGACAACAATATGTTCCTTTTTCAAAGTGAATATGATTTTAGAATATATAAAAAGATCGCAGGTTCGGTATATTATTCTTTTGGAGATGTTTTTGATCCTTTCACTGACCTTAAATTCAACAAGATAAAGCAGGGCTATGGGCTTGGAATACTCTATGATCTACTGGGAACGGCCGTAAGAATAGATGTAGCTACTTCTCCGGAAAGCGAGATCCAAATAATAGCTACAGGTAGTAGAGCTTTTTAATACTATTTATAAGCCAACAGAGCTTGTCCTTTAACTACACCATCACCATCCGTGCAAAGAATAGCTGTAATTTCACAATCACATGGTGCTTCAATTCCATTAAATAATTTCATTGCTTCAACGATACAAATTTTTTGTCCCTTAGAAACCTTATCACCGACTTTTACTAAATCTGGCTTGCCGGGTCCCTCAGCGATATAGAATGTCCCTACTAATGGTGAATTAATTGTATTTTTATGCTCAGAAGTTTCAATAACTTCTTCTATAATCTCTTCTTCAACTATAACTTCTTCCACGGTCTGAGGTTTTTCTATTTTCTTTACTGCTTGAGGCACAACATTTCCATCAGATCCTACCGATATGGTAAAATCACCTTTTGAGATTGAAATACCATCTATATTCATTCCTGCAGCCGCACTTATAATAGAACTTAAACCTTTATAATCATCTTTATGAAGTAATTGAACAGGTTTGGAAACTTGAGGTTTCTTTGCCGATTTTACAATAGCAGGAGTAACTTTTTCTTCAACATCTTGCATTTCAGTATCTGCCGGTATCGGGTCTCTTTTATCTTCAGGCTGAGCACGCCACTTAAAATATGCCATAGCAGGCTCAGGGAATATACAATAAGATATAATATCTTCTTCATTTTTGATCAGTTTAGGATCTATACCTTCTGCTGCAGTCGGCAACATTGGTTCAAGATCATCAGCAGGTCTGTGATCTATAGGTTTTTCATTACCCAATATCATTTTAATGAATTTTTTCTTAATTGGAACAGGTGATCTTCCGTACTTACCTCTTACATACTCCTGAACTTCGTTAGGAACTATTTTATATCTTTCACCTGATAAAATATTCATTACAGCTTGAGTTCCAACGATCTGACTAGTTGGTGTTACAAGTGGGCAATATCCTAGATCTGCTCTTACTTTGATAACTTCATCAAGAACAGCGGGCAGCTTATGTAAAGCATCTTGTATTTCCAATTGAGATCTAAAATTTGAGATCATACCGCCCGGTATTTGGTGAATTAAAATGCCTGGATCCACAGTTTCAATTGCCTGAGCATTTTTCATAGTTCTTTGCGGTTTAAGATCTGTAAAATATTTAGCTATTTGTTCTAAGGCATCAAAATTCAAATTAGCCGAATAGTTGGTTTCATTGAATATCGCAGCCAAAGTTTCTACAGGTGGTTGTGAGTTAACTCCTGCCATTGAAGATATTGCACAATCTATCGCACCGGCGCCGGCTCTTACACCTTCAACGTAAGAAGGAATTGCCATTCCACTCGTTCCGTGGCAATGAAGCTGTATAGGAATACCAATTTCTTTATTAAGTGCTGTAACTAATTTTTCTGCTGTAATAGGTGTTAATATACCTGCCATATCTTTGATACAGATAGAATCAATACCTAGATCCGCTTGATCTTTTGCATCTTTTACATACTTCTCTATAGTGTGTACAGGTGAAATTGTATAAGCTAAAGTACCCTGAGCATGACCACCATATTTTTTCACTGCTTTGATCGCAGTCTCTAAATTCCTAGCATCATTTAAGGCGTCAAATATACGGAATATATCAATTCCGTTAGCACAAGCTAATTCAACGAATTTATCAACAACATCATCCGAATAATTTTTATATCCAACAATATTCTGACCACGAAGTAACATTTGCAATGGTGTTTTTTTTGCGTGTTTTTTTATCTCTCTAAGTCTTTCCCATGGATTTTCTCTTAAAAAACGAAGACAAACATCAAAAGTCGCTCCACCCCACATTTCCAATGAATAATATCCAACATTGTCGATCAGCTCGATTATATCAAGCATATCTTTAGTTCTCATTCTAGTTGCCCATAATGATTGATGAGCATCTCTAAGAGTAGTGTCAGTTATTCTCAATGGTATATTATGTATGATTTCTTCTTTACTTGTTATTATTTTCTTTTTACTCATAATTTCGCCATCCTATTTATTAAAAACACCAATGTTTGAATACTTTGCAAATCGTTTCTTTATCAATTTCGATTCTGAATTACCTTTATATTTCTTTAAATGCTTGAGCACTGCTTTCTTTACCGACATTATAGTACTTTCATAATCATTATGAGCACCACCTAGTGGCTCTTCTATTATTTCATCAATAATACCCAATTCTTTGAGTGATCCGGCAGTGACTTTTAACGCTTCTGCCGCCCTTTCTGCCATAGCTCCATCTCTCCAGATTATTGAGGCACAACCTTCAGGTGATATTACAGAATACACAGAATTTGATAACATAAGAATTGAATCTCCGACACCTATACCTAAAGCGCCTCCGCTACCACCTTCTCCTGTCACAACACTGATGATAGGAACTTTTATCTGAGCCATTTCCACAAGATTCCTTGCTATCGCCTCAGCCTGACCTCTTTCTTCAGCTTCTAATCCTGGATATGCACCTGGAGTATCAATAAAAGTAACAATTGGAACATTGAACTTCTCTGCCATCTTCATCAACCTTAAAGCTTTTCTATAGCCTTCAGGTTTTGCCATGCCAAAATTTCTTATGACATTCTCATCAACATTTTTTCCTTTGTTGTGACCGATCAGCATTATTGGTTGCCCATCAATTCTGGCAAAACCACCGATCAAAGCACGATCATCAGAAAATCTTCTATCTCCGTGCAACTCTATAAAATCAGTAAAAAGTAATTTGATATAATCGTTAAGGACCGGCCTTTTATGATGCCTTGCTATCTGTACCGTTTCCCATGGAGTTAGATTAGAATAAATATTGGTTTTTTTGACTTCTATCAGCTTCTCTATCTTTGCTATTTGATCAGCAAAATCACTATCTTTGGCTCCGGTCATTGCTTTTAATTTGTCCAGCATCTCTTCCATTTCAGATACTGAGGTTTCTTTTTGTTTCATGATCTCCCCTATCTGTTATAGAATGATAATACTTGATATAGTTTATTCTTCATTTCGGATCTATTAGTTATAAAATCAATAAATCCATGTTCTAATAAATATTCAGAAGTTTGAAAATCATCAGGCAATTTTTGCTTTATTGTATTTTCAATAACCCTTCTTCCTGCAAAACCTATTAAAGCTCCCGGTTCTGCAATATTAAGATCTCCAACCATAGCATATGAAGCAGAAACACCGCCTGTAGTTGGATCAGTAAGCACTGAGATAAATGGAACTTTCCGTTCATCTAACCTTGCAATACCTGCACAAGTCTTTGCCATTTGCATAAGAGACAAGATCCCTTCGTGCATTCTTGCACCTCCTGAAGCTGAAAAAATTATAAAAGGTATCTTTTTATCGTAAGAATAGTTTGAAGCTTGTAAGATCTTCTCACCTGTTCCGGAGCCCAAACTTCCACCCATGAACCTAAAATCCATTACTGCAACAACCACTTTGATACCGTTTATCTTCCCTACGCCAGTAACTATGGACTCATTTAACCCTGTTTTTTTACGAGTCTTAGCTACCTTATCCTTATAGCTTTCTTTAGCATCAACAAATTCAAGTGGATCGGCCGGATAGATAGAAATATTTATTTCTTCAAATGTTCCTGAATCTAATATCAACCCAATTCTTTCGTATGCTGATATCTTTGAATGAAAATTACATTTTGGACAAACATTAAGATTATTTGACCAATCCTCTTTAAAAATATGGTTTTCACACTTTGGACATTTTATCCAAATATCAGAACTTTTATTTTCTTTTTTACTTTTTGATTTACTAAACCAAGCCATGATCTTCCTTTAATTACGTTATTGTTCAATGGTAAGATCAAGACTATTATGCAATCACTTCGTTAATTTCTTTCAAGAATTCATCAACTTTAATACCGTGAGCCACTAATCCATCCTCTAAACTTTCAAAGCTGGCTGCGATAC
>WTAK01000410.1 GCA_013139625.1 Candidatus Delongbacteria bacterium
TTGCATTTGAGTACAAGGATCAGTATATCAATAATATCTGATTTCTTGATTAAACTTATGAAACTTCCTCTTCGTTTTTTTGATGTAAAGATGACAGGTGATCTCTTGCAAAGAATAAACGATCATCACAGGATAGAATCATTTCTCACAAACTCTACTTTGAGTATACTGTTCTCTGCTGTAAATTTTGTTATTTTCAGCATTGTAATGATTATTTATGATGTAAAAATATTTACAGTGTTTCTAATTGGTAGTATCCTATACATAGTTTGGATTAGAATATTCTTGAAGAAAAGAAAAGAATTGGATGTTAAAAAGTTTAAAGTAATGTCTGATAACAATAGTAACTTGATCCAGATGATTAACGGAATGCAGGAAATAAAACTTAATACCTGTGAAAAACAAAAAAGATGGGAATGGGAGAATATACAAGCAAAGTTGTTCAAATTGAATGTTAAAAGTCTTACTTTAGAGCAATATCAGAATTCAGGTGGAATGATCATTAATGAAGGAAAGAATATATTAATCTCATTTCTTTCAGTGTATGGTGTGATCAAAGGTGATATGACACTGGGGATGATGATATCAGTTCAATATATAATCGGGCAATTGAACAGCCCGATTTCACAGTTCATACACTTTATGCATTCTATGCAAGATGCTAAGATCAGCTTAGAAAGGCTTGGAGAGATACACAACAAAGAAGATGAAGAGAATATTAATGCGAATAAGATTATAGATATTGGTGAAAATAAAACTTTACGAGTAAACAATCTATCATTCCAATATGACGGACCTGAATCAGAAGTTGTTCTCGATGATGTGAATTTAGTAATACCTGAAGGAAAGATAACTGCAATAGTTGGTTCAAGTGGCAGTGGTAAAACTACTTTAATAAAGTTATTATTGGGATTTTACAAGCCTCAAAAAGGAAATATAATCGTAGGATATAATGACTTAAAGAGTATTAATAGTACCTCATGGAGAAAAAAATGTGGTGTTGTAATGCAGGAAGGTTATATTTTTTCTGATACTATTGCAAATAACATATCTATAAGTGACGAAAAACCTGATAAAAAAAAATTAAAACATGCGGTACATGTTGCCAATATCGAAGAATTCATTGAAACCTTACCATTAGGTTATAATACTAAGATCGGTGCAGACGGTCATGGCTTAAGTCAGGGACAAAAGCAGAGAATGCTTATAGCAAGATCAGTTTACAAAAATCCTGAGTTTATTTATTTTGATGAGGCGACTAATGCTTTAGATGCAAACAATGAAAAAGTAATAATGGAAAATCTTGATCAATTCTTCAAGGGTAAGACTGTTGTAGTTGTAGCTCACAGATTAAGTACAGTAAAAAATGCTGATCAGATCGTAGTTCTTGAAAAAGGGAAGATAATTGAACAGGGAACTCATAAAGAACTAGCTGATTTGAAAGGAGCATATTTTAATCTTGTGAAAAACCAATTGGAATTAGGGAATTAATATGCCTGATAAAAGTAAGATTAATAATATTATAGACAGAAGTGAAAAGACTCAGGAGATACTGACTTATTCTCCTCATTGGGTCGTAAGATTTGGTATAAGTTTTATTGCTGTGATGATAATGATTCTAATTTATTTAAGCAGATATATAGAATATTCGGATGGTAAAACTGTTTTTGATGTGATTTTTGAGAAGATATTTTAGATTCAAAAACTATATAGCTAAATAAATTTTATAATACTTTCATTTTAAACCTAAATTGTTTATTTTATTCAAGGTTAATATTATATCTTTAATTTAATTTACAATTAAATTAATAATAAGACAACCAATTGACTGATTCTGGGTCTAAAGACAGTGATAAGTGATGAGTTGTAGAGACGACGATTTATCGCGTCTCATAACATAAAAAGCCATCTATCCCTGTAAAAGTGCAGTTCATCGTAAATAAATAGGCATATAGGTATAATTGATATATTATCGTAGGGAACGCAGGAATGCGTTCCCTAAACGAAAAAAAAAGATCCTGAAATAAATTCAGGATGACGACCACCCCGTCAGCTTGTAGCTGACACCCCTCCATGGGAGGGGAATAAAAGACAGTGAACAAGGTGGCTTCAGCCCCTTGTAGTGTAGAGAAATAAAAAGGAGTCAAAGATGAAAAGAATAATAGCAATTTTAATCGTAGCGATAATCGTCCTTATTTCATGTGGTAAGAAATCAGGGTTTGAAGAAACAACTGTAAATGGAGTAACTCAGTACAAAAATACTGATATCCCATCTGATCCAAATGCAAAACTTGATCTTAAGAAACTTTATACGATCTCAACAGAAGATCAATCAGATTCTACAGCTTTTTTTAAAAGACCTATTTCATTGTCTGTCGATAAAGATGAAAATCTGTATGTTCTCGATTTGTTATCAATGAGTGTGAAAAAATTTGATAAAACAGGTGGATTTGTTAAGAGTATAAGCAGGCAGGGAAGAGGCCCTGGAGAATTATTCTATCCTTCTGTAATGTTTATTGATAATGACACTTTGAAGGTGATGAGTATTGCATCAAGAAAGATATCAAAATTCGATCTTGATGGAAACTTTTACAAAGATGTTATGATCGATCAAATGCAATTACAAAATACAAAAATGTCACCTAATGGGCAAAGAATGGTAACTTTCTTAACCAATCAGATAGATAAAGGAGAAGGACAACAACCTGATCTTGAGTTCTCACTTGTATCTATGGACAGAGATAGTATGAAAGTGAATGCAACTCTGCACAGTACTATTATATCTCTTCAAGACCTTATGGCAGGTAAAATGGATTTTAATGATTTGATGATACCTTTCTCACCCGGAGATGACATCGTTTATGTGTCAGAAAATTCGGATGCTCAATATCGAATATTTGCTTATGATTATAACGGAGATAAGAAATCTGAGATCAGGAAAAGTTTTAAAAAGATCAGATATGGGAAAGTGGAAAAAGGTGAGTACAGAGAAGAATTAAAGAAAATGGCACAGGGAATAAAGAACATAAAGGTAAGTAATTTCAAAAAAGCTATCAGTAATATTCATACTGACAAATATGGAAGATTATTGATCGTGCCTAGTATTGATAGAAAGCTGGACGCAGAAGGTGTATACATTGACATCTTCAAAGACGGTAAATTCTTGAACAGAGTTGAGTATAATATAATGGATAAGATGAGTTTAGGTATTTTAAGCATGGCAAAATCATCAGAATATTTCATAGGTGATAAGCTGTATGTAATGAATATTGAAGAATTAACGATAGATGTTTATGATTATTAAAAAGCAGGTATGAGGTATTTAGGTATGAAGTATAAGGTGAAAGATTAAAATACCGTAGGGGACGCCTTCAAGTCGTCCCCATAACGCATTAAAGAAGGAGAGAAAATATGAGAATAATAATTTTACTTTTAGCATTCCAATTGGCAAGTGCAGTTACATTTGACTTAGGTCAATGTTTGGATTTTGCTGAGAAGAATAACAAAAGTATAGAAATATCGAACTATCAGAAAGATATATCCGGTATGAATGTGAAGGATGCCAGGAACAGGTTCTTTGATGCAAGTGCTAACGGTAGCTATAGATTATCCGGAGATGATGATGATAATCTGAGTACAAACTTATCATCATCAATAGGAGTAACAGGAACTTTAAGTCCATATCTGATACATAACTATAAGTACAATAAAGTTTCATCGGCAAATACTTCTTTAGATCATATCGACAATGTAAATAATCTGAGAAATTATGTTACTTCTGCATTTTTTAGTGTTTTGATTGCAAAGGAAAATCTGAAACTTCAAATAGACAAACTTGAATACAGTCAGAAGAAATTTGAAGAAGCTGAACTTAGATTTTCTATGGGAAATATGTCTCAGTCTGATCTATTAAGTTTTGAAGTTACTCTTTCTGAAGATACTATAGATTTAAAGAATAAAGAATCTGACTTGAAGAAAAGAAAGCAGAGTTTATTATATTTGATGCACAATCAGATAAAGGATGAAGAATTCGAGATCGAATATAAAGAAGAGCTAGATACGAAGTTTGATTTCAATAAAAAAGAATTGATAGAAGAAGCTTTGAACAATAGACCGGATATTAAGAAGTATCAGAATTATCTAGGTCAACAGGGTTTATTACTTAAGATGCAGTATGATAATTATTTACCGTCGTTAACAGGTGGATTGAACTATGAATATGGTATTACGGATATATTAAGCTATGATGAGACATCACCTTATGGTAAACCTTTCGAAGGAGTGACTACTGACGGTGTTAAAGGTTCGCTTACTCTGTCACTAAACCTTAGCTATTCTAATCTAAATGGAATAGACAAGAATAAGGTCGAAGTAAAGAAAAGCAAATTATCACTTGAATCTAAGATACTTGAAGTAAAGAATGATATCACTTCAAAGCTATTAGATCTTCAAAATCAGAAGAATAATTTAGAGTTGGCTGATAAGCATATTCAACTGGCAGAGAAAAACTTAGAGCTGGCTGATAAGCTATTTGCAATAGGTGATAAGTCTGTCTCAGATTACTTGAAAGCAAGGAATGATTTTATCAGTGCAAAGAATAGAAAGATAAATTATCTGTATAGTTTTATCATTTCAAAATATGACCTTTATAATTCCGTAGGGAGAAGATAGTGAAGAACAAAACCTATATAATTTTGACCGTTATTATCATAGCTGTAATAACATATTTAATAATGAAACCTAAGGCAGAAGATAAAGATGCTAAGATGAAGGAATTGAAAGATTCTGCAAAGGAAGTTAAGTCCTTTGTAAAGGTCAAGACAGTAAAATTATCTAAGCAGAATTTGGTAATGCATATAAATACCACCGGAACTGCAAAAGCTGAAAGATCAGTAGATATATACCCTCAGGTAAATGGGTTTGTGGAAAAGGTGTATGTTTCTGAGAATTCCCAGGTTTCAAAAGGGGATCTTCTGTTTACTTTAGATAATGAACAGTATAAGCTGAATTTGGAAAGGGAGCAGGATAATCTACTTAAAGCTAAGATAGCTTATGGGATCAGAAAGAGTGAGATCAAAGACCAGAGTTCAAAAGAACATGATGATAAATTCCAAGAAGAGCTGAATAAGCTTAAGGAACTAAAAAGATCAGGTAAGATATCTTCAAAAGAATATGAGGATCAGAAACTTGAACTTGAAGTTGACCTTATTTTTAATCAAGGTGGAAGTGTCGAAGTGTTAAAATCTTCTACAGGTTTAACTCAGGCTATGATAAGCTACAAAAAAGCCAAACTTGATTATGAGTATGCCACTGTTAGAGCACCTTCTTCAGGATATGTTGCAGACCTTAATATCGTAAAAGGTCAACATTTTAACACAGGGAATAAATCAATGACTATCGTTGATTATAATATGATAGAAATGGAGATACCTGTTTTAGAAAGTGAAGTTGGTGACTTGGAGGATGATAGAAAGGTTGAAGTTAAATTTGAAGCACTGAAAGATGTTGTATTCAATGGTATTATTGAAACTATTTCACCGATAATTGACCAGAATACGGGTACTTGTAAAGTATTAGTAAATATTCCTAACGGAGATCTTAGGATAAAATCAGGGATGCGTGGAAATGTTAAAATTGAAAGTAAGATATATTTTGATAAGATCATCGTGCCTAATGAGGCAATTCTTACCAGAGATAACAGAAAGCTTGTGTTCATCGTTCAAGATAGTAAAGCTAAATGGATCTATGTAAAGACAGGGCTATCGAATTTCAATTATACAGAGATCATTCTTGATAAAAAAGATCCTAAGTTGAAATTGGGTGATGATGTTGTTATTACGAATAATTATACATTGGCTCATGACGCGGACGTTAAATTAATTGGTGATTAAAATGGCATTTGAAAGCATAAAAAAAGATTACGAACTATATAAATCGAATTATTTCGCAGGAAATGAATTATACTGCCCGTTCTGTGGAAAATTTTACAGAATGGATTTCTATGGTAAATCAGGTGCCAAGAGTAATTACTGTCCTATTTGTGCCTCTTCAAAAGAAGAGCGAACACTTCTTTTATTTTTACAGTCGAGTACAGAGCTTTTAAAAGGTGAATTGAAAATTTTAGTAATCAGTGAAAAGAATGAAATTACTGAATATTTCAAGAATTTCCCAAATACGGATGTAAAAATATTTAATGTTACAGGTGACTTTTCTATCAGAGATGAAGAACTGAGAGATAAATATCCTGATGATCATTTTGATGTGATCATTTGTAATTATATTTTAGAAAAATTACCATCTTATAAAATGGTGATAAAAGAGTTGAATAGGATCATTACTTTTGATGGTTTCATAATATTACAGGCAAACATTGATATAAATATAGACAAAACACTGGAGGCGCCACTTACTTCATATAAGGATAGACTCAAATTATATGGAATACTGGGTAATTATAGAAGATTTGGTACAGATTACGTTAAGGTTCTTAATGATAACGGTTTGGATGTTCTTGAATATGATTTCGAATTAGGATTGGAAGATATTCCTCATGAAACGGTGTATGATAAATATAAATTTTACTTGGGTTATAAAAATCCTCCACCTATTATACAAAATTATAATGATTTGGTGGATGAAGCTATTAACGAACATTTCAGATCAAGTAAGAAGAGTTTGTTTAAATCGATGACATATAAATATTTGTTCCTTGTACCTGAATTGTTGAAGAAGAGGATTGATACTTTTGGTAGTAAAATTAGTGAGAAAAAAGAAAACAAGAATAATATCGTATATATGATTTATATCCTACTATTCGGACTAGTTCTTTACTGGGGTACTTGGATATTATTTAAAGGGACAGGCCATACCGAAAACTATTTTGTAGGGATATTACATTGGCTTGTGTTCTTACCATTGTATGTAGTTGGTGGATTTGGAGGCTTATCAATTTTGGGTGGATATGCATTTGGAAATGATGATGCTGGAGGAATAAAAAAAATAATTGTGGGGGCATTTTTAATGGTTACACTAATGTTAACAACTTTGCTAGCCTTAGCTTAAGTTTATAAAAGGAAAAATTATGCTTAAAAATATATTACTGAGACCTATTACGATAATAATGATATTCACTGCAGTGACAGTATTCGGTATCATATCGTATAATAAATTACCTGTAAACTTATTACCTGATATAAAGTATCCGTCTGTAACCGTTTGGACAGAGATGGAGGGAAGTAGTCCTGAAGAGATAGAAAGACTTCTCACTGAACCTTTAGAAGCTTCTATTGCAGGTCTAAAAGGTATTAAAAGTATAAAATCTGAATCAAAAGAAGATATAAGTTTAATAACGATAGATTTTATCTGGGGAACTGATATGGATTTCACAGTCCTTTACCTCAGAGAAAAGTTAGATGCTGCCTATTTACCTGAAACAGCAGAAAGACCGAATATTCTCCGTATTGATCCGGGTAAAAAGCCAATTATGATCTTGTCTGTCACCGGAAAAGATACAAAAGCCGCAAGAGATGTATCCGAGCATATTATCAAGAAGCGAATTGAGCAGATAGATGGTGTTGCAATGGCAGATGTTATCGGTGGAGAAGAAGTTGAGATCAGGGTCGAAGCAGATATCGACAAACTTAATACTTTCGGTATCACATTTAACACTCTAACAAATGCTGTGAAAAGTGCAAATACGAATTCATCCGGTGGTACTGTAAAAGATGATGTTTATATCTACGACCTTGTAATTTCATCAGAGATAACTGATCTTGCCGACATTGAAAATACTCTGGTAAAACAATTAAGGAATAAAAGAAATATCTATATCAAAGATGTGGCAGAAGTAGGCTATTCTGACAAAGAGAAAAAATCTTTCACAAGGTACAACGGAGAAAATTCTACAGGTATTCTGATCCGTAAGGATGGAGACGCGAATGCCGTTATAGTGTCAGGGTTGGTGAAGGAAGTAATGGCAGAGTTCAAAGAGACCCTTGATGTTGATCTTAACATTGTTTATGATCAATCAGATTTTATTTCAGAATCAATAAATAATGTTGTTACAGCTATTCTTCTCGGTGGAATATTATCTTTCTTAACATTATTTCTATTCCTAAGAGACTTTAAGTCACCGTTGAACATTTCTTTGGCGATGCCGATAAGTATATTCGCAACATTCTCATTATTATATTTCTCTAAGATATCACTGAATTTAATGTCATTATCAGGATTTGCCCTCGGAATAGGTATGCTGGTGGATAACTCCATTGTTGTATTGGAAAATATCACCCGGCATCGGAATCTCGGGAAAAACATCTTCAATGCCTGTCATGACGGAGTGAAAGAAGTTATCCTACCTGTGTCGGCTTCAACATTTACAACGATAATCGTATTTATGCCGGTAGTATTTGTATCAGGAGCAGCAGGAGTTCTTTTCAAAGATCAATCGATCTCAGTTGCATTTGCTCTGATAAGTTCTCTATTTGTATCGCTGACACTGGTTCCGGTACTTTATTCAAAATTCTCAATAGAAAAGAAAGCGTCAATATCTGAGGATACAAGTGTTCCGAGTGATAATGGAGTAGTATTCAAAACTGGAATATACTGGGCTATAATGATAGCAGTATTCTTCATCATAGTAAAGATAAGTAAGATACCTATTGATGAGCATGCACTGGTATATGTAATGTTCCTTGCACTGATAACAGATCCAATATTGAAATCAATTGAATTCTTTATCGGTAAAAATAAAGATCTGAAGATGAAGGCAAAGGTAAATTTCTATCTGATAAACTCTATTTGGCTGATAGTAATATTTTTATTAAGTATTCCGGCAGCATTTATAACTAAGATAGACTATTTTGAGCCTATTCATCAGCTGATATCTCTGACTGATATTTCTTTCTTGATCGATACAGTGGATAATTTTCTATATGATATTTCAACATTCATAAATGATCTTCTTCAATCTTATGAAGAGGAGTTGAGTACAAATGGATTCATGTTGTATGCATATATACTCGGTGGAATAGTATTTGTGATAAATCTGTTCGGTCTATTCAATCCTGCTAAATTATACAAAGTGGACAAAGAAACTATTAAGAAAGTATTCTACCTAACAAGGATAAGAAAATTCTTAAAATTAGTGATCTTTGGTTCAGTAGGTATTCTAATAGGTTTATTTATTTTCTGGGGAAAATTATTTGTTAAATTTGTTCTCTTTATTTCTAAACCTATACTGGTTGCATTCGATAAATTTTATGCATGGTTTGAAGAGAAATATCATATTGTACTATTGAAAGCATTGGACAATAAAAAGATCACTTTAGCATTGGCAGTTGGAGTTCTAGCAGTTTCACTATTGATCTCCTTAGGTATAGAAAAACGAATGATGCCTGATGTTGACAGTCACGAATTTATACTATCTGTTGAATTGAACCCGGGAACAAGTATTTTCAGGACAGAGAAAATTATCACGGACTATGAAAAGTTAGTCAATGATATGGAAGGAGTTGTATCAGTGTTTTCAACAGGTGGTATTTACGATGAAAAATCTTTACTTACGGGTGCTACGGTATATAAAGGCGATATTCAGGTAAAACTTGCAAATGATATTTCCACAAAGAAATTCATAAATGAACTCAGACCTAATATCTCAAGCTATAATTCAAGTTTAGACTCAGATATAAAGCTAAATATAAATACGGATGTATCTATCCTTGGTGAAATGATAAAACCCGAACAGGGTGATATAAGTGTGAAAATATCCGGCAATAATTTGGAAGATCTGATAGCAATCTCTGAAAAGGTTATGCAAGAATTAAAAAGCTTGGATAATTTGAGTGAGATCAAATCAGACTTTTCCGGTAACAAACCTCAGATCCAAATAGAATTCAATACTAAATTGATGGAAGATTATAACCTTTCAAAGCGTGAAATATCTGATTTTATCAAGATAATGATCAAAGGTGAAATAGCTGTTCAGATCACGGAGAACAATAAACCTGTTGATATTATTGTTGGTACGAATGAAGCTCTTGGGCAAAACATCAAAGAAGTTCTAAAGACTGTTTACAGTAAGAATGACATTGTAATACCTTTAGATAGATTGGTGTCAATTAATTTTGAGAATGGTCCTGAAGCTATCAAACATGAAAGTCAAAACAGAGTTATTACGATCACTTCAAACATTGTTGAAGGAAGATTTGATAGGGTTATTGCCGATGTTGAGGAAACTTTATCATCTGTAGAACTTTACAAAGGAATGAGATTAGTGATAGGTGGACAGAATAGCGAGATGCAGGAATCAATGCAGCAGATCATTTTCATGTTCTTACTATCTTTCGTATTGGTCTATATGGTACTGGCTTCACAATTCGAATCTCTACTCAGCCCGTTCATAATAGTTTTTAGTGTACCTTTTGCTTTCATAGGAGTTACAATTGGATTGTATCTAACTGGTCAATCATTCAATATTCTTTCAGGTATAGGTATGATAATGTTGATCGGTATCGTAGTA
This sequence comes from Candidatus Delongbacteria bacterium, assembly GCA_013139625.1. Lineage (GTDB taxonomy): Bacteria > UBA4055 > UBA4055 > UBA4055 > UBA4055 > WTAK01. The sequence goes on from WTAK01000410.1 coordinate 10,520, forward strand.
AATGATGCGATCGTTAAAATTGATTTCATCGAGAACGGAGTAAAGGCAGGTAAATCGATCAGAGATGCGATCATTGATGCAAGTAAGAAAAGGTTAAGACCTATATTGATGACCACAGTTTCAACAGTATTCGGTATGATCCCGATGGCAATTGGCTGGGGTGGATCTTCAGAGATTAGAAAACCATTAGCTGTGACTGTTATCTTTGGTCTTTCGGCTGCGACTATGTTGATATTGATAATATTACCGGTTGTATTTGAATCGTTAAAAAAAGAGAAGAAGAATGCTTGATAATATATTAAAAAGACCTGTTACGATCATAATGTTCTTTATAAGTATCATTATACTGGGTCTAATATCATTTTATAATATTCCACTTGAATTAAAACCGGATACGCAATATCCAAGTTTAGTTGTAAATGCCTATTGGAGAAATGTATCACCTGAAACAATGGAAACGAAGGTTATATCTCCGATAGAATCTCAAGTATATACTTTAGAGAATATACATAAAGTATCATCAACTTCCCGAAGTAGTTCAGGTTCAATTACAATAGAATACAAAAGAGATACCGATATGAATTTCGCGTATCTAGCTTTGAATGAAAAATTATTTCAGGTTAAAAAAGATCTTCCAGATGCTGTAAAGAACTCAGTAAATATTAGAAAATATGTGCCTAGAGATGAAATTGATGAAAGTAGAGAATTGATAAGTTATAATATTTTCGGAAATCTTCCATTAGATGAAACAGGATTGATAATTGAGAAAGATCTAAAGAATCAACTTCTATCAATTGAAGGTATAAACAGTGTTGAGATAAATGGTATTCCTGATAATGAGATCAGAGTTTTAGTTGACAGAGAAAAGGCAGAATTTTATCAAATAAGTACATTTACATTAAATAGTACTTTATATGAATTGGACAATATTACAAATGCAGGTACTGTTGACGGGTTTAATAAAAATTATGAATACACAGTCACGATTAGTAATAAATTCAGTAGTATTGAAGATGTTGATAATGCTATAGTTGAGTACAGAGATGGAATTCCGATCAAAATAAAAGATATAGCTGAAGTTATCGTTGGTAAGAAAGAACCGACAAGCATAAATAGGATAAATGGAAAAGCATCGGTCAATGTTGTAATAATGAAAGAACCGGGTGCTAATGCTATAACTACAGCAGACCTTGTAGAAGAGGTCGTTCAGAATTTTAGAGATAAACATCCTGATGGCACAATTGAAGCGGAAACTAATTTTGATTCTACTGAAACTATCAGGGAAGAACTCGATGATATAAAGGTCAGGGCATTATTTAGTATAGTTGTTATAATGCTTGTTCTAATGATCTTCCTATTAAATATAAAACTTTCGATAGTCGTTATAGTCTCTGTTGGTCTAAGCTTGTTAATGAGTGGGTTCTTCCTATATTTTGCAGATTATTCATTGAATATTGTTACGCTGTCAGGATTGATCCTTAGTTTTGGTCTTCTTGTTGATAATTCAGTTGTTGTATTGGAAAATATCATCAGGCTTTTCAATGAAGGTATGGATAAAGTAAAAGCTTCTATTGAAGGAACTAAGGAAGTGATCTTACCTGTTGTAAGTTCAACTCTAACAACATTGGTTGTATTTATACCATTCTTGTATATGTCAGGAGAAAGAAGATTATACTGGATCCCTTTAGCAGTAGCAGTTGGTACAAGTTTAGTATCTTCACTGATAGTATCAATAACTTTTATTCCTATTTTAACCAGAATATTCTTAACTGAAAAGTATAGAAAAAAGGCAGAAAAGAAAGGGAATGGTAACTTTACCGGTTATAAAAAATTTCTCACTGTTTTTGTAAATAATAGAAAGATTGTTCTCATATTAACCGGAATTATCTTTTATTTATCATTCTTTCTTTTTGACAATTATGTTGATCAGGGTAGAAGATTTAATTGGAACCCTGAAAATAATGTAACAGTCTATATTGCTATGCCGGTTGGATCAACTGTTGATATGTCTGATAAAATAATTAAGAAATTTGAGAAAAGAGTTATTGAAGTCGGTGGATATGACACATTTACAACAAGCGTAGGACCACAGCATGCTTATATGCAAATAAAATATACGGACGAAGAATTCTATACTATAGCTCCATTTGATATGGAAAATGAACTTGTTTCAATGGCTGTAAATTTCCAGGGACCGTTTATTAGCATTAGAAATCCATTAAATCAGTCTAGTAGCTACAGATCAGGCGGTACAACTTCTAAATCGTACAATTCTACGATATTGCTCAAAGGTTATAACTTTGATGAGCTTAAAAAAGAAGCTAAAAAGTTAGAGAAATATCTCTTATCAAATAAAAGGGTCAGTGATGTGGATATTGCAGCTACTACACGATGGTGGAGAAGTTCTGATCTGTTTAATTATACCATAAATATTGATAGAAAGAAATTAGCTGAGTATGACATTAATATAAGAAATTTAGTCTATGAAATTTTGGCTTCTAGCGGTAGCAGAGGAAGAAACATAATGTTCAATGATGAAGAGATCGAGTTGAATATTAAATATGCTGATTATGAAGATTTCAATATTAAAGATCTTATGGACAAGATAATTTATTCTAAGGGGCGAGGCTTTAGATTAAAAGAGATAGCTGATATTCGTAAGATCCCTGTGATGAGTGAAATAGGCAAGGAAGATCAAAGTTATACAAGGAATATTAGATATGATTATAACTCATCATCCAAGCAGGTCGAGAGATTCAAAAATTCAGTACTGGATACATATCCTTTACCTCCGGGATATTCTTTTGATACGACAGATGATAGATGGATGAGTGATGAAGAGGAAGAAGAGGTCATGGGGCTGCTTCTATTAGCTATCATACTGGTGTTCATGGTAACAGCATCACTATTTGAGTCTGTGCTGCATCCATTCGTGATCATTTTAAGTATTCCATTGAGTTTGACCGGAGTATTTTTAATCTTCTTAGTTCTTGGTGAACATTTCGGTGAAGATGCTTACATGGGAGTTATTCTTCTGGAGGGTATAGTCGTAAATAATTCTATTATTTTGATATACCATATAAATTCTAAGAGAAAACAAGGCTTTGACCTGATGACCTCTATCATCGTTGGTACTGCTGAAAGGGTAAGACCTGTGCTGATGACATCGATCACTACGATACTTGGAGTAATGCCGTTGATAATCAATTCTGATTCGGATAAGAATTTTTGGTATTCATTCTCAGTAACAACTATCGGTGGTTTGACAGCTTCCACTATTTTCGTGCTTACCGTTGTGCCTGTGATGTATGCGTTTTTTGAAAGAGGGAAGATGGTTGTTGGTGATTTGATCAGGAATCGATCAGGCTTTTTGGGGTAATTTTTTTTGTCATCCTTGGACTTGCTCCGAGGATCCAGGGGTTATTTGTTGCACAGGCTATACCTGACAAGGGGATCGGATCCCCTTGTTGCAACAATATTTGTCATTCTCGTGACTGCCCGTATTTGGCTAATGGGCGACCACAAGGGTAGCCCTTACGGATCCGATTTGGCAGGTAAGTCAAAAGATTAAAATCCCGTATCTTCTAAATATTTCACTTGATTATTTTCAAGTCAGGGCATACTATGTAATTATCTTTTGTGTAAATAAATATTTGAGGTAATAAAATAGGGAGTATGTAATGGCAAAGAAAAAGCTAACAAAGATAGAAGGGTTAAAGAAATCTGTATTTGATGAAATTTTGGTTGATCAAGAAGCAAATCCCAAAGAAATAACTGTTCAAGAAGCTAGGCTAATTCCAGTGGCAAAACAAGGAAGTGAAATTGCCTTAACTTCTGTCTTTTTGAGTACTCTTAGGCTAGTTAAAGAATTTAGAGAAATGTTCTTCTCTAAAATTGGGATTTCACAAAAAACAGGTAAATATTATACATTTACAGAAGTGAACTTTTCACAATATGGTGAAAAAGATGCTAGACCTGATGGGCTGATTTTACAAGTCTCAGGTGGCACTATAAAGAATGCAATACTTTTTGAAATGAAAAATAAAAACAACTCATTAGACTTACCCCAAATTGAGACGTATTTGAATATAGCCAAGGAGTTTAAAATTTCTAAAATTATAACTATTTCAAATGAATTTGTTTCTAAACCGACACAATCTCCATTAGCACTGAAAAAGATACCGAAAGGGATAGAGCTGTATCATTTTTCTTGGTCTCACATACTTACGATGGCGCATATCTTGTTATTCAAAAATAATACCAATATTGAGGATGAAGATCAAGTTGAGATAATGAAAGAAGTAGTTTTATATTTAGAGCATGAAATATCAGGAGTTTGTGGGTTTTCACAAATGAAAAAAGGTTGGAAAGAAGCAATTACAAAATTGGATACTAATCCAAAAATCAATCGAAATGATGAAGATATTTTAAATGCAGTTACAAGTTGGCAACAAGAAGAAAAAGATATGGCTTTAATATTGAGTAGAAAGTTAGGTTTGTTTGTTAAAACAGGTTCAAAGAAATATAAAAACAACCTACAACAGAGAATTAACGAAGATGTTGTCAATCTAATTAATAAAAAAGAGTTAGTATCAACATTTAAAATAAATGGAATTGTATCGGATCTAATAATTAGAGTTGCATTTGATACAAAATATGTAAGAATGGAAGTCAGAACAAATGTTACTCAGGATAAGAAAACTATTAAAGGTCAATTAGGTTGGTTTGAAAAACAAATTTTAAAAGCTAAGAAATTTGGTGAAGAAAAATTTACAGAATTATCGAATGACTTACATATCGAAATCAATGTAAAACATGCTAAAGATCTTGCTCATAATACATGGGACGATTTTGAGAATTTTTACGAAGAATTGAAATTTATTAAAGGTATTAATGATTTTCGAATAATCCTAAATAAAAAATTTGGCAGGAAATTTATATCTCCTAAGATATTTGTTGAAACAATAGAGAAAATGATAATTGATTTCTATAAAGTTATTGTGCAACACTTAAAGAATTGGGAAAAACCAACACCCAAGATTACGGATACAGTAGAAGAAGAAAATTAGATATAGTATGATAAACCATTGAAAAGTTCGAAGAAATTCGAGCTTTTTTTTATTTGTACAAGCCTAATAAATCCAAATAAATATTCAATTTTCGAGCAAAGGGTCACTATTTGACACTGTGCTCTGTTTATATTCCACAAATACACATGAACACCACGAATGTAGGGTCGAACCCTTGTGGTCGACCTGAAGGCTCCCACGCCTTCCCAGATGTGGAATTAAATGGAGAGGATGTTATGAAAAATGAGATTAAAGTTTTAAAAGATGGAGAAATCCAAAGCAAAATTTATTCAATTCGGGGATATCAGGTAATGTTGGATAGTGATTTGGCTGTATTGTATGATGTTAAGACAAAGAATCTTAATTTAGCTGTTAAACGAAATATCGAAAGGTTTCCCAATAGTTTTAGGTTTCAACTTACGGAAGAAGAGTATAAAAGTTTGAGGTTGCAAATTGAAACCTCAAAAGAAAAACGTGGCGGAAGACGATATCTTCCTTTCGTTTTTACAGAGCAAGGCGTTGCTATGCTTTCTGCTGTATTACGCAGTAAAACTGCGATTAATATGAGTATTCAAATTATGCAGGCATTTGTCAGAATAAAAAAAATTCTATCAACAAATGCCGGTGCCTTTCAACGATTAGACAAAGTAGAGCAAAAACAATTAGAATATAAGATTGAAACAGATACAAAATTCGATAAAGTATTTTCTGCTTTAGAGAGTAAAGATACTATTCCTAAGCAGGGAATTTTCTTTGATGGTCAGATATTTGATGCATATAATTTTCTTTCAAATCTGTTTAAAAGAGCCAATGAATCTGTAACTATTATAGATAATTATATAGACAATTCAGTCTTGATACATCTTACGGAAGTCAAAAAAAATGTCAAAGTGAAGATATTAACAAGATCAATTTCGCCAAAATTAAAACAGGATATCAAAAAATTTGAAAATCAGTATTTCTCCTTAACTTTGAAAATTGTTAAAAATTACCATGACAGATTTATTATTATTGATAAAAAAGAAGTTTATCACATAGGTGCATCTCTAAAAGATTTAGGTAAGAAATTATTTGGTTTTTCCAAAATGGATAAAACAGCACTAAACATATTATCTTTAATCGAGGAGATTTGATTTTGCTGAGATACTACGGAAAAAAGAGATAATGAAACATATAACTAAATCCTCTCCTC
>WTAK01000006.1 GCA_013139625.1 Candidatus Delongbacteria bacterium
GATATTCCTTCAATGGAATCTGACTGTCCGTGAGTAAAATCGTAAGAAGGATAAATACACCATTTATTACCAGTCCTATGATGCTCTTTGAATAGTATTCTATACATCACTGGATCTCTCATATTCATATTCGGACTACTCATATCAACCTTAGCTCGTAATACTTTAGAACCTTCTGCAAATTCACCATTCTTCATTTTTTTAAATAGCTCTAAATTTTCCTCGACTGGTCTATCTCTATAAGGACTATTTTTGCCAGGTTTTGTCAATGTCCCTCTATACTCTTTCATCTCATCAGCATTAAGGTCACAAACATAAGCCTTACCTTTTTTTATCAATTTAATAGCAAAATCATATAGGACCGGAAAATAGTCTGATGCATAATAAATTCTATCTTCCCAATCATAGCCTAACCATTTTATATCTCGAATAATTCCAAGTTCAAATTCTTTATCTTCTTTAAGTGGATTTGTGTCATCAAATCTTAAATTATATTGTCCATTATACTCCTCTGCAATTCCATAACTGATTACAATTGCCTTAGCATGACCGATATGTAAATATCCACTTGGTTCAGGTGGAAATCTGGTATGTACTTTTTTAAATCGACCATTTTTTAGATCTTCATCAATAAATGTTTTTATGAAATTTGATCTCGATATTTCTTCTTTCATTTTTAATCCTATTGTTTTTCAAGCATTTTAGAGCTCTAAATATAAAGATAAGTTACCGAATAATCAATATACTATATATTTTGCTTGTTAATTTAAGGGCAGGGAAATATATTTAACCTAGTAAAAGCAAACAATCAAATAAGTAATCAAAAAGTAGGATTAAAAAATGTCAAATTTATACGCAGAATTGAAAGAACGTGGCTTTATAAAGCAAATTACTGTTCCTGAAGAAAAAATTGAAAATATTTTAAATAATGAAAAAATTAGTGTATATGTAGGTTTTGACCCAACAAAAGAATCATTACATATAGGTAATTTACTACAAATCATGATATTGTCACATTTGCAGAAAGCAGGTCATAGACCTATTTGTGTTGTTGGAGGTGCAACTGCTTTAATTGGTGATCCAAGTGGAAAAGATAGCATGAGAGAAATGCTGACTGATGATAAGATCCAGGAAAATCTTCGTGGCATAAAAAAACAATTATCTCATTTTATTAACTTCAATGATGAAAAAGCCTTAATGCTAAATAATTATGATTGGTTAGGAAATGAAAATTACATTAATTTTATTAGAAAAATCGGACCACACTTTACCGTAAACAGAATGTTAGCCGCAGAATGTTTTAAACAAAGAATGGAAAAAGGTCTTTCATTTCTTGAATTTAATTACATGATCATGCAAGCTTATGACTTCTATGTACTTTCCCGAAAATATGAGTGTAAAATGGAAATTGGTGGTGATGATCAATGGTCAAATATCCTTGCAGGTATGGAATTAATTAGAAGAATTGATGCAAAAGAAGGTATTGGTCTAACTACTCCTCTAATAACTAAATCTGATGGTAAGAAAATGGGGAAAAGTGAAAGTGGTTCTGTATGGCTAAAATCTGAATGGACTACATCTTATGAATATTATCAATACTGGAGAAATTCAACTGATGAAGACGTGTTGAAATTCCTTAAACTATATACTTTCATTCCTTTAGATGAAATAAATAAATTTGAATCTTGTGAAGGTGTAGAACTAAATAAAGCTAAAGAATTACTTGCTTATGAAACTACGAAGCTAATGCATGGAATCGAGGATGCTGATAAAGCTAGAGAATCTGCCAAAAATATATTTTTAAAAGGCGGTAGCGAAGGTGCTCCAAGTATTGAATTAGAAAAAGATCAAGTTATTGGGCAACTGGTAGTTGATGTTGCGGTAAGTGCTAAACTTTTTGAATCGAAAGGTGAAGCAAGAAGAATGATCAAACAAGGAGGATTGAGTGTTAATGATAAAAAAGTAAATGATATCAATGCAACTATTAGTAATGATAATATTGCAAAGAATGAAATCATGCTGAAAAAAGGTAAAAAAACTTTTCTGTTGGTTAAAATAAAATAATTTTTCTTATTGGAGTTTATTTATGTCTAAAATTTTAAGAAATATCCTGGTCATACTTTCCTTAACGCTTATTTTGTCTTGCTCTTCAAACGAAGATAAGCTTTTCAAAGCAATTGAAAATGGAAATCTCAGCAAAATACAATCTCTCATAGAGAGTGGGGTTTCAGTAACTTCAAAAGATAAAAATGGATTAACGCCAATTGAGATCGCCCGAAAAAACAAGTTCAAAGATATTGAGACATATCTTTATGAAGAATTAAAGAAAGTCTTTGATGCTGAAACTGATAAGTTATTAAAATTAAAATTCTCTGAAAGACTTCAAGAGTTAAAAGATATTGAAATCCTAAGAAAGAGGGATTATAAGATCTATTTGAATAATAATGATAGTATCTTAAATTCCATGAATGCTGATAAAAGAATCAATGAAGAACTTCTCTTAGAACAGGAAAAACTATTCCGAATCCATCAAAAAAGCATAAGAAAATTTATCAATGCTAAAGTTGATCTTATTGAAGATATAATGAAAGTATTTATTGCAAAAGACTATATTGATGATATCGAATCAAAAGATTGCAGACATATCGTCAACGTAAATATTATGTTAAACTTAAGTGATATTTAATTAGAATTTAATTTAAAAGTGATGAGATGATTTTTATTATCTTCTCATATGCATTTTTCTATTATCATATGCATCTGCTGCTGCTTTTACCTCTGAAGCATAATATATATAAGAAATACTACTCCAAAAAATCAATACTGAAAAGATCAATGGAATGAATAAGTTCCTGCTCCCAAAATTTTTTCTTCTTAATAGAAACGACGGATAAGAATAAACCCAAAGAAGTAAGAATATAAAAAAAGTTAAAAACATCCCACCGTAAATATTCATTTTTCCAAATATCTTAACTTTCATTCCTAACCTGTGAGAGTCAATAGTAGCTACTATTGATGTAAGTAGAACTGTTGAGATAAGAACTACGAGTAAATATATATTCATCTCTTTTAGAACTTCAATATATTTAAACCAGTACCATAACAACAATGATGATATCAATGGTATAACAACCATCAAAAAACCTAGGATATCCAATCTTTTATCTTTTTTAATTTCGCTCAAATTAATATTTCCATATTAATATTTTCTATTATTTTCTCAGGAAAAATCTTAAATAAGTACATAAATGTCAAGTGTTTTTTTTGTAATTATGAATATCCCAAAATAAAAAAAGGTGCCGTTAAGCACCTTAACAAATACTTCACGTAATTATTTTTCAATATAAATTCTTACGTGATCACCATCTGCACTGGTTATATTTACAATATCATCATCTAAATTATCTGCGAAATCTTGAATATTGTTGATGATATTTTCAAGATCAACACCTTCCTGGTTTATATCAGCAAGCTTTTTAGCAGGCACCATATTTATTGCCAATTTTGCAAGCATTAGTGGCAATGTTATCATTACATTATCCCCATCCGCACTTTTAACTTCAACTTTAAATTTTCCTTTGAGCTTCCTATCTTTAATATTCGAAACTACAACTTCAGCTTTTTGAACTGCAGGTTCAGGTTTTGATGTTACACCGTCTACTGCAGTAAGTAAACTTGCAGCTTGCTCAGTAGTGATCTTTTTTTCTTCTAACATTTTTAAAATGTTTAGTTTTTCTTGGCTTGTCATGATAAACTCCCTTTTGTAGCTTAATTTTTATAGTTTAATTTTTATTTCTGTTTTATCTGCTGATTTAATATCTATTTCTATTACATCTTTCATTCCGATCATTGGTTGTTTTTTTACCAGTAAAAATATGTTGATAAAAAAGATCGTTACCGGTCTGAATATTTGATAATTCAAATAAACTTCCTTGCTTCTTAACCGAATTCCACTCATCCAAGGCAGATCAACTATATTGTTATTTGTAAATTGAATACTCAAATAATCTAAAAATGAATATATAAAATAGACTGTCATAAATGTTTTAACAAATCCACTATTCATCCCTATAAGTACTAGTATATTTAATCCCCACGCTACCAAGGTTATGATCAATAATGCTTTTGTTTCTCTTACAGTGACTCCCTTTATCCCATAGTAGAAGAACCAAGTTATAATTAATAATATTATCATCATTTCCTACCTTATTTTTTAAGAGCAGATATTAATTTCTCAGCATCTTCAGCTGTTATTTTACCCTCAGAAAGCATTTTTAGTATCAATTGAATATTTTCTTCATCATTTTTCTTAGGATTTACTTCTTCTTTTACTTTTTCTGTAGGCATATGCTTAAAATGCTCTTTAAATTGTTTGATCATTGGCTTAAATGAATCTTTCAAGAACTTAAGATTCTTTAATTCTTTTAATCCACCATGCTGAATAATTACACCTTCAGGAAATTTGTCAGATATATTATTATCACCTGTAACCGAACTAACAACAATCTTATGTTCACCTTTATATTCATTACAATTCAGCTTAATATCTCCGGATACGATCTTTATCTTAGCATCTTCTTCAAGCTCATAATCTCCATCAACAATAATATCACCATTTACATTATTTATATTTATGCCTTTATAGTTGCTCTCTCTTAATTGCACATCGCCATTTACATTATTTATTTTAAGCTTACCATCAATTTCTTTTACTGAAACATCACCATTTATAATATTTATTTTAATATCAACAGTAGGGATTTTACTAATTTCAATATCTCCGTTACGAGTTGCAATATTTCCTGTAAATCCGGTAAACTCTTTCACATCAATATCCCCACTCACATTTTTAATATCTCCGCTGATAATAGTCTTATTTGGAACCTTTATCTGTATATCTACTCCTTTAATATTAAACATTTTAAGCAACTTTTTTGAATCTTTTTGAATTATACTGAGTTCTCCATTTTCATAGCTTATATCAAATACTTCGTCTGCTGTATTTTTTCTAAGATCACCAAGCTCAAGTTCTATATCTGACCGCTCTTCCCCAATTAGCTCAATATCACCATCTACCAGTGATAATTCTAGTTTCAATTCATTGTTTTCAATTGGATAGTTCATTTTATCCTCCTATTTTTTTAATTTTTTCAAAGCTTCTTCTACTGAGAACTCACCTTTGCTTATCATGTCTATTATATCTCCGGTATCAACAACTTCTTCTTTCTCTAGATTTAGAGCTGCTTTAGTTTTCTTTAAAAGATTCTTGATCTTCGGATATGAACAATTCAGTATTTTTTCGGCTTGTTTAATACTTCCTTCAGCATAAATAAACACTTTTATAAAATCAAAGATCTCTTCACTCAATCCATGACACATTTCATTCTTTTCGAATTCACCGGAAATTCTTGTCTTACATTCTTTACATTCATACTTAACAATTTTCAGTTCGCCTTCACATACGGGGCAATTTGTTAATGACTTCTTCATAGTTTCTCCATTTTTTATATCGCGATAACAGAAATATAATGAAAATTAATGTCTGTGTCAAGTTTTTATTAATATTTTTAATGTTTTGTACTTAAATTTATTTATTTTATTCAATACAATGCCGTAGATATTGCTTATTACTAACACGGGGTTTCAACCCCGTGGCACAACAACTGCTCACAAGACCCACTGGTTGAGTACTGATACTCAACCGAAAAAAGAGGTGTGGAGGAATCCGTACTAACACGGCACTGAATACCGTGTTAGTAATAAGGCGTCCCTCTGGGACTAAACTATTTGCTAAAGGAGTACTTTACTTTTTATCTAAAATATTTTTTATGATTTCTTTATCAAAATTATAAGATTTATTGCAATAATGACATTTAACTTCTACGGCTTCTTCATTATTATATATATCTTCCAACTCTTCTTTATTCAAAAGATTCAGACTTTGTTTCATTTTTAATTCTGTGCATCCACATTTATATTGAGCACTTACTTCATCTGTAAATTTTAGATCAAAATCCTTTAAGATCATCTCTGAAATTATTTTTTTAATGGAATATCCCATATCCATTACATCTGTCATATTTGGGAATTTAGCTAAATTATTTTCGATCTTTACTATAACCTCTTCAGGTGTATCCGGCATTAATTGTATCATAAATCCACCTGACTGCAGAACGCTTCCATCAGGGTTGATGAGAACTCCGAGTCCGACCGATGAAGGAATTTGTTCTGATTGAGCAAAATAGTATGTAAGATCTTGAGCTATAGTTCCATATACTAACTCTACCTGTCCGGTGTATGTAGTTTTCATTCCTACATCTTTGATAACACTGAGCATTCCTTTTCCTAGTGCTTCTTTCACATTAAAATCTCTCCGACCTTCAGTCAGTGGCAACTCTACTTGAGGATTGTAAACATATCCTTTCACATCACCTTTATTATTTGCAGTTACAACCGCTCCTTTTACAGGACCATCGCCTTTCACTTTGATAGTAATACTTCCAGCATCAGCTTTATTATCTACACCCAGCATTAATACACCGTTAAGCATTCTTCCAAATAGCACAGTGTTCGTCATTGATAAATTATGCATTTCCGATACTTCTTTAGTAAGCTCTGTAGAATCAACTATGAAGAATCTTATATATTTATCTTCTGTGATTCCTCTTATTATCTTGTCAGCCATATTATATCTCCTCGAAAGACTTAAATCCCTCTCCCCTTACATCACGTATGTCTAGTATTGTCATAAATGCCTCCGGATCAATTTCTTTAACATAGTATTGAAGAGCAACAAGCTCTCTTCTGTTTACCGCTGTAAATATAATCTTTTTTTCATTATTATTCAACATACCAGATCCATGAAAATATGTACCGCCTCTATTTAAAGAATTCTTTATCTTATCTGCAATTTCCTGATATTTTTCAGAGATTATCAAAGCTCCTTT
>WTAK01000401.1 GCA_013139625.1 Candidatus Delongbacteria bacterium
ATTTTGATCAGTTGTTCCTTTGAAATTTAGAAAATAATTTGACCAAGTTCCGTCATTGGTTATAGTACCACCAAAACAATCAATAGTTAAGTTATAGCCTCCATTATTGATAATTGATCCATTATTAGTAAAATCATCTTCAATAGTCATAATGGGATGTATTCCACTATATGATTGAAATATTCGATTATTAACGGATTTTCCCCTAATGCTGTTGCTATAATAAATATCATGTGTTCCGGTAAAGATCATATTGTTTAAATCCGTGTACCCAATATAAGCTGAATTAGTAAGATTGATTACAGAAATATCAGCAAGTCCTTCAACTGAAGCATAAGTAAAAGATCCCCCATCTACAGAAATATCGTAACCACCGGTAATATCTAAGAGATAATCATTGAAATCAACATCACAATCATTAAATGCAATATCTCCATTTGCTATAAGTCCAGCAGAATTGGTAACAGTAAATTGAGGAGTCGTTATTGGGTTTGAAGCACTAATATTATGAGCTACGCTACCAGATATTGTTGTTGATCTTGGATTTAAAATGCCTGAATTTGAAAGATCTCCGTTAAGAGTAAGATGTAGATCATAGCCTAATGTGTTTCTTTGGAGAGTTCCTTCATTTATCAAATTACCATTTATGGTTAAATTAACATGAATTCCGTATTCATTCTGAATCACACCACCTGGATAGATATGAACATCTTCGTTATAGACTGTAGTAGTGTTAAGATTAATTGTGTCGTAAACATCCAGTGCAAAGATATTTAAAATGAATCCTGCTGTGACTAATAAAACAACTAAAATCTTCTGCGACATACTGCTCTCCTACTTTGCTTTTATTAACTTATTTTAATTAAGCATTTAAAATATGCTAAAAAACCATTTTTGTCAATGATGAAATATATAAATAGAGAAAATCAAATATTCTTTGAGCTTTGATACATTATTTTCATAAAACCGATAAGTTCTTGCTTCGTAGCAGGTAGTTTATTCCTAACATAGTAACCTGAATTGTATACACCTGAGATCAAACATTCATCAAGTTTAAGTTTCGCCATATATCCTCCAAAGAAACCGGCATTAAAGATGTCTCCTGCACCTGTAGAAAGTTTCGGATTAGGAGTATAAGGTCCATTAACCATGAAAGATCTTTCTTCTGCAGCAACTGCTGCTTGTTTTATACTATGAATTACGACAGCTTTTATTTTCATAACAGAGTGAATATTCTCTGCAAGTTCTTTAATATCAGAATATTTAACTTGAGTTTTAAGAACTTCAGCTACTTGTATAGCTTCAGATTCATTCAATCCTAGGAGCACATCAGCGTATTTATTCATTTTAATTAATAAATACAAGCAGTCTTTTAGATCTTTTCTTAATCTTTTTTTCGGATCAGTTAGATCAATATAAACAGTTTTTCTTTCTTCAGTAAAAGATAGTATTTCTATTAATCCTTCAAATATAGCGTTCATCATGGGTATCATTGTCCAATTGACAAATGCAAGATAAGTTGATCGATTAATTTTTTTTCGGAGAATATCAACCCCAACTTTTTCAAGTATTAATTCCCAACTGATGTCTAAAATAGTTTGAGGGTAGTTGAACATTACCTTGCCATCATTCATTTCAAAAGCATCAGTGGCCCCGGGATCAGAGAAGCTTATTACAGAGTTACATTTTTCGGTAAAAGGTTTAAATATAGGCAAGATATTATTTTCTCCAAGAGATCCGATAAAATTCGTAGTATTTCCTAACTCGATCAACGAATTAGCCATAATAGGTCCGTTTCCACCAAAGCTGGATTTAATTTTAACGATCTCGATGTTCGTACTTTTCCCTGATGCCGACCTTATTCTATCTGAAAAAGTTATAATATCATCTATTGGAGTATAATTATTAGTATTTTTTCTTTCTTTGACCGGTTTTAAGATATTATCAATAAAACCGTCAAATCCGATCAGAACTTCTTTATTATTCGTTGAATTTGAAAACCTTTCGATAGTTCTGCTTAATAATTCTTTATTCATTTTCATTCTTTATTTTAAATATATCGTTTTTATTTCAAACGGAGTAAATTTTAATTCAATAGAATTAGTTTTCTTCTTCAAATCTTTAATTTTTTGTTCGATCAAATTAGTTTCAGTAACATCATATTCTTCATCAAAGTTCAGAGATATATTATCATTCATTCCCATTGTCTCATAAAGTCTAACGATAATACCTTTTCCATCTTCACTTCTTTTAACTGAGTCGATCTTCACACTTTTAGAATCGATATTATACAAGGCTCTCTCTTTTACTTTAGGAAGCTTTGAAATTGGTATAACGATATTAGGATCGTTCAATTCATGAGCCTTTTTAAGTACATCTGAGTGCTCAAGATCATTATCATGCGGATAGTATGAATAAGTAAAGCTGTGAACACCTATGTCAGCATTTTCATCAGGCATTTTTGTGCTTCTCAGCAGAGAAAGTTCGATATTAGTTCCATTGATAATATGACCGTACTTACAGTCGTTAAGTATAGCAATACCCATGTCAGGTTGAGATAGATCAGCATATCTCTGAGCAGGAACTTCAAATCTTGCAGCATCCCATGAAGTGTTGAAGTGAGTAGGTCGTTTCAGTTTACCAAATTGGATCTCATAGTTTGCAAAATCTGAATGAATATTAGTATCAGCATGGACTTTCAGGAATTTTTTTTCCTCATTCCAATCAATTTCATTATCTATCCAGATCTCTTTTGAGTTACTTTCAATAGTAATACTTTGAATGACAGTTGAATTTCCAATTGTAAGTATTTGCTCTATGCCGACTTGATGCCCACAGTCACCAATAATACTTATACTACTTCTTTGAGCTTGCTCTGGCTTTGTTTCCTTGTAATAATGATTTATATCCCAAGCTTCCCAATTGATCGGAAGATCTTCCCAGAGAAGAAGTTTATTTGCAAATTTAACAATCTCAAAATCTTTTTCTTTATCGTAAATGGATGAAATAATACCGGATTCATCAATAGTAACCTTGATTAGTTTATTTTCAAGTTCAATACCATTTTCAGTGATGGTTAGTGTCGCCTTACCTTTATGATTCTGTTGCACTTTCTTTTCAGATTTTTCTATAGTAAAAGTAGTGTATCCCATTGAAGGAATACTAACGAAGAATTCAATATGACCGTGATTTATTATCCATGGAATATTTTTCCCAGTGCTGTCTGTAATAGTATAATTTCCTTCACCATCAAGAGGATATTTGATAAGTTCTTCTTTGTGCCAGCTAAGAGCATTGAAAGCCATGTAACTACCGACTAGGTTGTCATCATATCTGATATCTACCAGCTCAGAAAAGAATTGCTCGAATATCTGCTCGATCAAGCCAAAGTTTTTCTCTGACAGTTCATGAGCATCCTTATAGACCCATTCAATTGAAGAACCCGGAAGAATATCATGGAATTGATTTAATAGTGTATCTTTCCAGATCTGATCAATAGTATCCTTTGGGTATTTCTTTATCATAGTACCAAGGAATTCAAGGTCGTGAAGTGCGATCTCCATATCCCTGTTATATTTTTTTATTTTACCCTGGGTCGTGTAAGTTCCTCTATGAAGTTCAAGGTAAAGTTCGCCTGACCATTCAGGTAGATCTTTCTTAGGTATCTTAGCTATCTGATCAAAGAAATTCTGAGCAAATGAGAATTTGAATTTTGGAGTTCCTTCCAAATTCTGCTGTCTTTTTCCAAGTTCGATATGAATCCTTGAAGGACCACCACCACCATCTCCGATGCCATATAAGTTCAAAAATTCATCAGATACATCTGACTGTGCAAATCTTTCCTCACTTTCGATCATTTCTTTCGGATAATTTGACAAATTATAATTATTTGTAGGTAAAAAGTGTGTTAAAATATCAGTTCCATCAATGCCTTTCCAATAGAAAGTATGATGTGGGAATTTATTCGTTTCATTCCAGGATATTTTCTGTGTCATGAAAATATCAACACCACTTTTCTTTAGTATCTGCGGTAAAGCTGCTGAGTAGCCGAATACATCAGGCAACCAAAGATTTTTCACATCAATACCAAATTCATCCTGAAAGAATTTCTTTCCGTAAAGGCATTGCCTTACCAGCGATTCTCCTGAAGGAATATTCATATCAGGTTCCGCCCACATCGCACCCTGAACTTCCCATCTCTTATCTTTGACAGCTTTCTTGATCTTGCTGTAAAGCTTAGGATAATCTTCCTTTACCCATTGATACATCTGAGGTTGTGATGAACCGAAAAGATATTCCGGATATTCGTTCATTAGTTTTAAAGCTGTGGAAAAAGTTCTTCCTGCTTTTCTCCGTGATTCTCTGACAGGCCATAACCATGCAAGGTCAATATGAGCATGTCCGATAGAATAAATGGTCATTGCAGAGCTGTTCGCTTTCTTGGAAAGTAATTTATTAGTGATCTTTAATGCTTCATCGATACCTTTTCCATCTGACCATATATTTGTAATATCATTCAAACTTTTAAGTAATTTTTTCTTTCTCGGAGTATTTTCAGGAAGCTGTTTCATCAGATCAAACAGAACGATCATATCATTTTCAAGATCATAGACATTTCTATCAACCGTAACTATTTCAGCTTGTTTAAGCTTAAATATATTTTCATCCTGCGAACCGAAAAGTCCATTTGCACCTGCTTCAATCAGAAGGTCTATCTTCTGACCTTTCTTTGTTTTTTTTGAAATAGGGTAGAAGTATTTCCCTGAATTGATATACCATACATTTCTATTGGTTAATCCCTGCTCAGGAACACCATTTTTAAAAACACAACCTTCACCATCAAGATTGATAAGTACCCCAACTTCTTTTCCTGCAAAATCATTTGGAATTTTGCCAGTGAATTTAAACCATGCACATCCCCAAAGATCACCCCATTTATTTCCGACTTTGATAGGTTTATATTTTGCTTTCAAAGCTTTTTCATAGGGGATAGGGACATTCTTATGATATGTATATTCAGCTGCTAAAGGTGCAGGGTCATTGTATTTTACTTTAGCAAGTCTGTTGATGAATTGCTTAATTCTTTCAGTATATTGTTTTTCGTACATTGTGATTCCTTATTTTTGTGTAACGATGTAATCCTTTTAATATAAGTAATTCTCACACTATAAACTTCCATTTTATTTTTTATAAAAAAACTCCGAGAGGAGAGAGCAATCAGAGTTTTTTTACCAGAACTTTTAAACAGTTTAACAGGCTTAATTGTTTTATTGTTCAAAGTTCTAATTTGTATATTGTTTTACTTTAATTCTTAGCTATAATATAGTAGAACAGCTTTGCTTGAGTAATCGAAATAGTATATTGGTTTGTGCCAACATTGGTAACAAATATAAATGTTCCATAAGGATCATCCGATGAATACACATCATAACTTGTTGCATCAGCACTCACATCCCAATCTATTACCAGATCTGTTCCTGATATACTTGTAACTACATTTGAAGGAATAGAAGGTGTAACTGGATCAGGTAAAAGTGTAACAATCAGCTCAGGTGCATTTGATGATTCTCTACTACTATATACCACCCATGCCTGATCAAAATTAGGTTCATTTACTGCAATTGATGCTATTCCGTCACCTGATTTTTCAGTTGAAATAAAAGATGTAACATCATATTCATACCAGACACTTGAGCCTGTGAGAGTACAGTTTGATACTTGATTAC
>WTAK01000252.1 GCA_013139625.1 Candidatus Delongbacteria bacterium
TCCTATTATATGAACTGTTATCATTTTTTACAACTAAATCTACTGTAGTTCCAAAATTATCATTAGCATAAGTACCATCTCTTACATATGCATCTGCGACAGCTGCTAAAGTCTGTTGAGTGGAACCTAAATTATCTATTGTTAATGTCACATTTACATCAGCCGAACTGGCATCTGTACCTGTTAAATGAATTATAGCTTTATATTCTCCTTCAACTATTAGTCCAGCGGAATCATACTGAATATTAAGTTGACCATAACTATCTGATGCAATAGTTCCACTCGTTGTAAATCCACCATCAAGTCTTAACCAATCAATTGCTTTGCTTTTTGTAGGATTACTTATATACTCGAAGGTAGCATTATAATTTAGATCATAATCTCCGTTATTGTAAATACGCAATCTCGGAATAAATGTTTCATTAGTTGCTAATGTTTTGACCAATTCATTTAAACTAGGATCGATCGTTGGTCTTTTATGCTCATAATTTGTAGTAACTGCTCTTATGTGATAGTTTTTTGTAGATAGAAATTGCCAGGTATTCATTCCAAGTACAATTCCTTTTGAAAAAGTTCTGCCATAATTATATGCATCTGACACATTACAATCAGTACCGGATATACGAGTCATCTCGCCGGTCACATTATTATCAGAGGATACACCAATAAAATAATCTTTCATATCTGCTAAACCAAGTCCCGAGAGATCAGCATAAGTCCATTTTTCAGGTTCATCAGGAGAAGCAGGATTAGGAACAGAGAAAGGAGTAATCAGTTCAGCTCCCGGCCACCCGTTATTATCCGCATAAACATGTATCATAAGATCTGAGTTATCATATGGCAGTGTAGCATCATCGTAACCTCTTAATACAACACCGACAACATCATCATGAAATGATGTGAACCTTACTGCCGCTACTTCTTTATCTCCCTCAACTGATACAGTATTTAACATAGGGATATTTACATTAGAAGTACCATTATCGTATTTCTGATGTAATCCTGCACGATAGAAAAAAGGTTCTGTATAACTCTGATTTGATGCGGGAGATGTATCCTGACAATCGAATCTAAACTCAACAGATGAACCCGGCATTTGCTCAGGAATTATGAAAGAATATTCACTACCAGCTACAGTTGAAGGATTAAGCTGATTTTCACTACCTCCATTAACTTTATATAATATTCGTGCATAGTTTATCCCTGTAAAATCAGTGATATTAGTTGTGATCTCATAACCGTTTGGATTATTGTCATAATAATCACCCGCATTAGTATATTCCACATAAGGAGGTGATGAATCAATTGAAGATGGAGTAATATTCAGATCATCAATATTACCTCCTTCAGCAACTGTATACCCATCACTGGCAAATAGAAATCTTACTCTTACATTTGTTTTACCTGCTAATGAACCAAGACTAATATTTTCCTGAGTCCAAACAGTGTTAGTGCCTGTCCATGTTTTTATAGATGTCCAATTTATTCCATCCAGTGACACTTGAAGATACATATAATCAAAATTATTTTCAATATCATATCTGAACCAAAAATCCATATTTACATCTGCTGCTGTAGAGAAGTCAAATCCTTTTGCAATTTCAGCTACAGAACCACCTTCAGGTGATATCTCAGTTCCGTTAATATAGTTTGCGTTAGGACTTTCTGATAAAGAATTATTTCCTCCATGTACATATTCCTGGCATAATCCCCAATCATCAAGAAGTAACCAATCTCCCGTTCCATTTTCAAAATTATCATGAAATTCAGTTATTGAACTGCTTACGTAAATATCTACATTATCACCCGAAAGAATTGTTGCATATGAGTCATTAGGATATACAGACTTCAGCCTGTAGTTATGGATGCCATCCATTGAACCATCACCCTGATATACATCAACATACTGTTCTACTGTAATACCTGTTGCAATTTGAACTCCATCACGATACAATTCATATTCAATATTTGCTACAGCACCTTTTGATGGATCATCCCAATTAACTGTTACAGTTCTATCATTATTGCTAGCTGAAATATTCCTTGGTGCAAACCAACCGCATTCTGTTCCCAATTCAACAACTGTAACACCTGTATGGGTCATACCTGAATAAGAAGCCCCCCATTCCATAGTATAAGCACCAGGTGTATTATTTCTGTTCCAGGTATTCATAAGATAAATTGTTTTATTTTCTCCAGTATTGTCATAACCGTATCCAGTCATTGTATGTCCGACAACATTAATAATAACAGGATATCCTCTATCTATCTGATCCATGTAATTTTCAAATGTAAAACCTTCAGTCGTTGGACCCATATCAGGATTATCATGCGGATCATTATAACCTAAAATTATTTGATTGTAATTTGTATCAACTGTATAACCTAATGCTTCCCAATAAAGTCTTAAACCGTGACAACCGTCTCTGGAAGGAATACTCGGTTCATCAGATTTATCATACATCCTTTGACCTCTTGGCCAATTCCACATATCTGTACTTCCATCAGAATTTTCCCAGTTATTCCATTGATTTGTTCCCATATAATCTGCTACACAGTGATTGTATCCTGTTTCACTGTATTCATGCTCTGTCCAAAAACCGTAATATGGATCGCTTTCTTCTGTATAATTAACCCAATAGTCTTCTCCATGTCCCTTTTTATCTCTTCCATCAACTCCTTGTTTTGTTCCTGCAAGAACACACTGAGCAGTACCGGTTTGAGAAGTCTGTCCATCCCAAATATCATTTGACATTGGTGCTAAACCACCATTTACTGCAGTAATACCACCTGTATAAGTATTGACAACACCCGTATTATCATAATATCCGGATATCATAGCAGCTGCAGTTGGTGTACAACCATAAGACCAGTCGTAAGCAGGCATATTATCAAGCCAAAATATCTCTCCTGGAATTTTTTGATTCTTAGTTGGAAGTTCTTTGTTAGATTCTGGTAATATTTCCGGTGGATAACCTGATATTCTTGTTATAACCAGTCGATCACCATTTTCATCGATCAAATATTCATTATCAATTTGACTATTTTTTTGCTGACCTATTAATCCTGATGTAGTTAGTAATAAAGCGATCAGTAATAATATGTTTTGAATCTTTAGCATAAATTTACCTTTCTTGTTTATAATTTATCATTTATTAACTTGTGTAGCTTTTGTTGCGTTCTTAGCTATAATATAGTAGAACAGCTTTGCTTGAGTAATCGAAATAGTATATTGATTTGTAGCTACATTAGTCACAAGTGTAAATGCTCCATATGGCTCATCGGATGAATAAACATCATAACTTGTTGCATTAGCACTTACATTCCAATCTATTACTAAATCAGAACCTGAGATACTTGTAACAATATTTGCAGGAACAGCAGGTGTAACTGGATCAGGTAAAAGTGTAATAATCAGCTCAGGTGCATTTGATGATTCTCTACTACTATATACTACCCATGCCTGATCGAAATTAGGTTCATTTACTGCAATTGATGCTATTCCGTCACCTGATTTTTCAGTTGAAATAAAAGATGTAACATCATATTCATACCAGACACTTGAGCCTGTGAGAGTACAGTTTGATACTTGATTAC
>WTAK01000143.1 GCA_013139625.1 Candidatus Delongbacteria bacterium
ATGTTTCAAAGACAGTTATTTTGGAAAAAGAGCCTAAGTTAACGTTCATTGATAGTACGGTTGCCGGTAAAGTTGTTGATTATAAATATGATGGCAATGAAGTGATTCTTGAAGCAGATATGCAGGAGAATGGTCTTGTCGTTATGACAGATAATTATTTCCCTTACTGGCACGCTTATGATGAATCAGGAAAGGAGATCGAAATATTTAAGGCTGACCTAACCTATAGAGCAATAGAGCTTCCCAAAGGTAAGCATAAGATTACTTTCAAATATATTTCAAAACCTTGGATAATAAGTAAATATTTAACTCTGATAGGGTTGTTGGTATTAGTAATTTTAGTATTTTATAGAAAGAGTAAGAACTAATGACTGGTAAAACTTTATTCTTAATACTATTATTCATTTTTTGTTTTACACTATTTTCTTCCCAAAAAGATAGTTTAAATTATTCATTAGAAAGTAACAACAATGTTTATTTGAGCTTTCTTGGTGATGGTAATCCTGTAGCCTTGAATTATGAAAGGATCTTTCAAGAAAAAGAAAATTTGTTTCATGCATTTAAAATGGGTATAAGTTATTATGTGAATTTTGGTGGTGCAGAAGCGTATGAACTTACATCTGATACTACTGATGATTCAGGATTGATATTTACGAATCATATAACCTTTAATTATGGTAGAAAGTATACGTATTTAGAAGTTGGGATAGGTACTACATATTATGATGTTAGAGGAGACTATGGAATCATTGCGTATCCAATTATTGGAGTAAGGCGTCAATCAAACAATGGAAGTGTTAGGTTGTTTTGTCATCCATTTCATATAATGAAAGATAATGTAGAATTTATATTTCCGGTCGGCTTCAGTTTAGGGATCAGTTTTTGAACTTCAGTATAAAGAAAATAAAAGATTAAATTCAATATGAACTATAAACCACCTTTCAATATAACACCTAAGATCGTCAATCAGATAAGTTCTATCAGTGAACTTATGGCTTCTATTAATGTATCAAATTTAAATAGTTCTCCTCAATTACGAAAACTTAATCGGATAAAAACAATTACAGGTACATTAGCTATTGAAGGTAATACTTTAAGTCTTGAACAAGTTACCGCAATTATTGACGGTAAACATATTCTTGGTTCTCAAAGAGAAATAGCTGAAGTAGTTGGAGCTATCAGAGCTTATGACAAATTACCTGAATATGATTTTACCAGTATAGATGAGCTTCTCGATGCACACAATCTGATAATGGGTGAGATTTTAACTAATGCAGGAAAATTCAGAACAGGTTCAGTAGGAATACAAAAGGGAGAGGAAGTGGTTCACATAGCACCTCCTGCAGACAGAGTTAATTTTCTAATTAAAGATCTATTGGAATGGGTTGATCAAACCGATCACCATCCCTTAATAGTTAGTTCGGTATTTCATTACGAATTTGAATTTATTCATCCTTTTATTGATGGGAATGGTAGAATGGGTAGGCTTTGGCAAACTTTGATATTAGGAAATTGGAACGAGGTATTTTATTCATTGCCACTAGAAAGTGTTGTTAAAGAAAAACAGGAGGGTTATTATAAGGCTTTTAACGAAGCGGATATAACTACTGAGAGTACTGTTTTTATAGAGTTTATGCTTGAATCCATAGAAGAAGTTTTACATAATTCTATTTCGAGTGATCATGTAACCGACCATGTAACCGACCATGTAACCGACCATGTAAAAAAGCTATTATCAATTATGGATTCTAATTGGATGAGCAGGGTTGAAATTATGAAAGAACTTGGATTGTCTCACAGAGAAACTTTTAGAGAGAATTACCTTTTACCTGCAATCGGAGCAGAATTAGTAGTTATGAAATATCCTGAATCACCTAAAAGCCCAAAACAGAAATACAAAAAATTATAACAACCCTCTCAACCAATCCATATCAATATTAGGGCAGGTCTTTCCTTGTTCTTGAGCGGTATCGTATTCATAATGACCTTTGATGGTCTTAATCTTGTATTTTTTTTGAAGCCTTTTAACAAGTTTTTTCAGAGATAAAAATTGTTTTGAAGTAAAGGTTCTATCACCGACCAAGCAGATACCAATAGAATTATCGTTATGAAGCCTGGTATGAGCTCCGATAAGTTCTTCAGGACGACCTTTTTCGATCTTCCCATCAGAAGTGAAATCAGGTGTTTTTCCAGTCCATTTATTTTTATGTGGATAACTGTTTAAAATAATATAATGATAACCAACATCATCCCAACCACGAGCATGATGCCATCTTTTAAAAAGTGATCTATTGCCAAACTCTGTTGCACTGCAATGTATGATAAGTGTATCTATTTTTCTATTGTTGTGCATATCTTTTCTTTAGGTTAGATATGATATTTTTTAGCAATTTAAGATCCTCATTTTTCATGATTGTAGTTTTTATATTTTCAGGAGAGTTTACAAATATTTGGCTGTTGATTTTCATTGCTAATTTAGTGAAAAGTAGGAATGAATTATTATCCTGCTTCTGATAGAAGGTATATTTAGCTAAAGCAATTGCCACACTCTGTGCAATATTTGAATAACCCTTTCCGAATAGCACGGTTAGATCTTTTAGCAGATCATTTATAACATCGACATAGTTTTTGTTGTTATACAGTGCAAGGATAAGATTAGCTCTTTTAAAGATTAGAGTATCTTTGTCATATTCTTCCATAAAAGTATATAATTGGTCGATCTTTGGTTTGTTGTCATTTGTTAGATCATTAATAAATTCGATTAGAAATTCGTTATTAAGCTCTGTGTGTGTTACAGCTTTATTTTGTTGCATTTCAGATTTTATATCATAGATCATGTCCAAAAAATCATCTTCACTGATATTCATTTCGCTAAAATATTGTTTTGTATAATCAAAGATCTCATTAACAGTATGATTCTTCAGTAAAGATTTGATATAACAGGTTAAGCTATGGGAATCTTGATGCTTATGATCGTTCATGCTGATAATATAGCTTGTCAAGTACTCCATTTTATCGTTAAATTTACCTGCCTCATCATATAATTGTATAATCTTTTCATAGACCGATTGCATACTCTTTATCGAACCTGTTCTAATATTAAGTAACATAACTAGGTTGTTAATTATTTCCTGAACCGGATCTTCAAGTTTTATCCTGATAGATGAACGAAGTTCTATAAGGTCGATTATACTGAATAAAAAACTGTAACTTGCATCAAATACAAAAGCTTTATTGATCTCAGTTACGGCTTTTCTTAACATCTTGTGTTTTTCCAGATAAGATGCATAACCATTTCTGGAAAGGAAGATAAAGATCGGAAATCTGTTTTCTTCAAAAAATTCAAAAGACCGTTCATAGAATTTCTCTATCTTTTCAAAGTATCCCTGTTTCTCATAATAAAAGCACATCAGCAAATAAGCACGAGCGGCATAAGCTTTATCTGGAGAGTTTTTCAACGATTCAAATTGCAATGCCAACTGATCTCCAAGTTCCTGATTTGGCTTATTAAAACTATCTGCTTTTCTATTATACAGATCATACATTTCCAAATACTTATTTACGTGTTCCAGTCTTTTATTGCCTTTTGTATATTCAAGAAGTTCGTCCAGATAATTATATTGCCTCAAATGATTATATGCCTGATGCATTACATAGACCATCACATCAAGTATAATATTCTCTTGCTCTTTATTCTTTAAATGAGGTTTTACTTTTTCGACCAACTCAATAGCTCTATCAAAGTTATCTGCATAATTTAGATTAATTAGATCTATGATATCTTCTTCGAATTCAAATATTTTTTTAAATTTATTTGCTTCGATTACTTCATAGAATTCTACGATGAAATTTTGATTGCTTTCAGGTACTAAATGTTTGAAAGTTAAGTGAATTATCTCAAATAGAAGTTGAATTCTTATCTTAGGAGGTAACCCGACTTTATAGATTAATGTATCATACATGGTAACGATATTGGGTATATCCATTGATTTTAAGAGTCCATTTTTAATTACATGGATCTTAGATAAATAATCAACAGCTTCATCTTTATGACCTGCAAGGTTGTGTATAAATCGTGAAATTCTTTTAGGTGTATTATCATCATGAACATCAGCAAGAACCATTGACGAAATACTTTTATGGTAAAATTTGATTTCATCCGAAGTCGATTTATTTATGATATTTTTCTTTAATAGATCCTCTGTTATACTGAAATACTCATTATTCTCTCCTTCACTTTTGATATAAAAATCTTCATAAAGTTCGTTGAGAATGTTTTTAATTGTTGTGATACTTAATTGAGTTATATCGGAAATGTTTTTTGCAGTAAGTCGAACCAATGAAACTGCAAGGGTTTTCAATACTGATAACTGTTGTGGCGTAAGTTTCCTTTTTTCATAAGATATTTCATTTTGAATAAATTCATTGATCAATTGTTCGAATTTATTATCGGCGGTAAAAGAATATCCACTGAAAGTTTTAATGATGATATTATTGCTATACAGAAGTTTTAAGATATCTATCAACCTTTGGATCTTACTACCGATCAAGCTCTGTAACTTTGAATAGAAAAAATTAGGTACATCTTGAAGATTGTTAAAGTAAGTATTGACTATATTTTTTATTTGTTCAATGGATAGATTTGTCAGAGTGATAGGAACAAGATAAGGATTGTTATTCGCGGTAATATCATGGATGAGTTTAGGGAATTTACTTTTTTTCCTTGGATTAAATGTGAAAACAAAGAATGCATGTACTTTTTCATAGAAGTGCTTGATAATAAGATCTAAGAATTCTAATGTCCCTCGGTCTCCATATTCTAAATTATTTATAGCCAAAACTATTTTATTCTCAGGAGATACTGCTTTTAGAAATACATTAAATCCTTCCAAGAGTTCAGGATATTCATTAGGTTTAATTAAATTGATCTCATTGAAAATACGGTTGAGTATCTTAGCATTAGTCTCATGATCGACCATTAATTGTGAAACAGAAATTATTAGGTCCTTAAGTGGGTGGCAGTTTTCCTGTACAGACTGCTTCGAATAGTTTATCATGTAAAAAGCATGATTAGTCAGCTGGCAATGAATTTTGAATTCATCGATAAGGCGTTTTTTGCCTGATCCTGATTCTCCGGAGACTACTATGTAATTCTGTTTCCCTGAAGCTTGTTTTGAAGAATTAAATGCAGATATTATTTTTCCAAATTCTTGTTCTCTGAAAACTGTAGTATCTGAGAATCCTGATTTTTTTACTGATAACTTTAAAACATCAAAATCCTTATCAAAAGTTTTATTCATCGCATCGATAGCTTCATTTGCAGTTTTATAGCGAGATAAAGGCTCTACATCAAGCAGCTTGTGAAGGAATTTCTTAAATTTGATGTCATTTAGTTTATTGATTTTTTCAAGTATGATGCTTTCATCAAATTTTATTCTTTTATCTAGATATTCGTATATGGTAGAGGATGGAGTGTAAATATGTTCATTGTTAAGTAAATTAACTAATATCAAACCTGCAGAGAAAAGATCGCTCCTACCATCAATACTGGTGCCACCCTTTATCATCTCTGGTGACATATAATTTAAAGTTCCTGCAAAACTATAATTCGGTTTATCAAATTGAGTAGTTAAACCAAAATCGGTGATCTTTACCACATAGCCGTCATCTTCTTTCTTGATCAATACGTTGTTCGGAGAAATATCATAGTGAATAAAGTTGTTTGAATGCAGATAACTAAGACCACTTAGAAGCTGATAAAATGTATCAAGCATCATATCATAATCGTCTTGCTCTTTATTAAATGTTAAATAGTTCCCATCTTTAATATATTCAAGAGTGAAATAATAATTTCCAAGGTCAGAATCATATCCAAAATCGTAAACTTTAGCGATATTCTTATGGTTCAAAGCACACATCAATCGGAATTCGTTTTTTAATCTTTGGATCTTTTTCTGAGTTGAATGACGATTTAAAAGTTTTAAAGCCAGTTCTTGTCCATTGTAATCCTTAACAAGATATACAGTACTGGTCCCACCTTTACCCAGCTTCTTTATAACTTTATATTTATTATCAACGTTTGTAATTTCCATAATTAAATCATCCGATTTATTAGTGTTGTGTTACAGTGTTACATTTTCTCAACAATAGGAAGTCCAAGTAGATCCATACATTTCCCATAAACTGAGATAAGTATCTTAAGCAAATGGATCCTGGAACTCTGTACATTTTTTGGAGCATCAATGATCCTATTATTTCTGTAGAATCTATTGAAATTTTTAGCCAGTTCGATCAAATAATGTGCGATTACTGAAGGTTCTCTGTCATCATGAGCTTGTATTACTTTCTTAGAGAACTGATCCAACGTTTTGATCAAATCATAAGAATATTCATCAGTTAATAATGTATGATCAATCGTAGCGGTTTCGGGGCTTCCAACTCTTTCCAGAATATTGTGCATTCTTACATACGAATACTGAATATGCGGTCCTGTTTCACCTTCAAATGACAGTATTTGTTCCCAATTGAATTCTATATCCTTGATTCTTGATCTGGAAAGATCATTAAATATCACGGCACCGATACCAATCTTCTGAGCTGTTTTGTTGTTAGTCTCTATTTCAACTTCTCTTTCATCTGGTATTTCAAGAACTTTATCTCTCGTCTTATCAGTAACTTGAGTCAATGGGGTTATGT
>WTAK01000018.1 GCA_013139625.1 Candidatus Delongbacteria bacterium
AAATTTATATATTGCCATCCGGGAAATTGAAAAATAGGAATTATAGCACTTGAAGCTACTAGAATTCTATCAGTATCATCAACACTGGTTTCGATGCCTGTTATTCTGCAATTAAGCAGAAATTCCTGAACTTTAAATTCAAAAAGTGTTTTTTGTTCAGCAGATAGATCTAGGTAAAAATCTACTTTCTCTGATAGGATGATCCTCCATTTTGCAGGAAAGGGATCTGTCGGAGTTTTCCATTTTCCTTTTTTACCGAGAAGTTTAAAAAATAAGTACAACAATCCCGGAAATAAGATCAAAAATACTATCACTGCTGTATTTTGCATTAATTAGTCTTCTCATATTATCAATAATTTTCTTTGTGTCTCTGTGCCTTTGTGAGAGAAATCAGTCTTATTTATACAATTTTTCAAACATTTCATATCCTTCTTCAAAAGTACAAGGATATCCTTCTTGAGAATCCATCATTATATATAACGGAATTTTTTGAAAGTATAATTTTGCTCGGTATAGAAATGAAATATCTTTTTTGCCTTTGTATTTATCATAAATCATCTGTGGAAATTCATCTCCGAATTCAAAGAAACCCGTAAAATCCAAAGCAGGATCTCCGATCCCTCTGTCACTAAAGTCTATCACATTCACTTTATTGCTCTTCTTATCCCAAAGAATATGCTCTCCGGAAAGATCATTATGAATAAGCACTTTCTCGTAGCTATGTTCAAAAGTTTCTTTAAGTTTCTTTAAATATATTTTTATAAGCTTTTGCTCATCGGGTTGTAACAGTGGAAAAAGAACTTTACTGATCCTTTTATTCAGATTCTTAAATTCAGTATCATTGTCAACTACTTCAACACATAGATCATCAAGTTTATCTGTTGGAATATTATGCAATTGAGACAAAAATCCTGCAAGTTCATCGACAATTAAAAATTTATCTTTTTTCGATAACCCTTTAAAAGTATTTTGAGAGATTTCCTTTCCTTCCAGTAGATCATAACCTGCAAATTTTCCTGATTCTGAGATATATTTATACTGTGGAACACCTAAGTTTAATCTAGGGCTTAAACAATGTAATAGTTTGATCTCATTTCTGAATTTAAGGCAATATCTATCGTCTTTTGGAGTTCGGAATATCTTTTTATCTTTGGTTTTAAGGATGAAATGATCCCAGCCGTGAGTAATAAATCTAGAAGTCT
The DNA here is from genome assembly GCA_013139625.1 of Candidatus Delongbacteria bacterium. GTDB lineage: Bacteria > UBA4055 > UBA4055 > UBA4055 > UBA4055 > WTAK01. Next base: position 1,203 of record WTAK01000018.1, read on the forward strand.
CCAAATCTATTTCAGGGAATTCACTTCTTACCATTTGTGTAAATTTTCTTTTGTTCATAGTGGTAATTATACAGAAAAAGAATTTTATTATCAAGAGATTTGAATTTGATAATACCACAGCATCATTATTTCGTCTGAGAAGTCTTTATATTCATTTATAGAATATTTTCCCAGATAACATCCCATTTTTTTGTAAAATTTACAGGCGTTTACGTTGATGTTCTGAGTTTCTATCTTTAAAAATTCGCAATTTTTCTCTTCTGTAAATTTTATAGCTTCTTTGAAAAGCTTTTCACCGATTCCTTTTCCTCTGTATTCAGGAGATACTCTGATATCCCACAAAACTGCAATATCATCTCTGCCTTCAAGCATATTAACACCGTTCGTGTTGTAGGCTATGACTGCTCCGGCTATATATTTTCCATCTATCTCAGTTTTTAAGATACACCAGTTGGAAATATCCCATTTTTCTACCCATTTGTAAGGTAATTCATGTTCGTCATAGTCTTTTGTAAATGGAGGGACAGGAGTTTCAATCAGGTTTATATCTTCTGCTTTTCCGGCAAATAATTCTTCAGGGTAGATTGTATCAGAAGAAAATCGAATAGGTACTTTGTGATATTCTTCTAGAAAAGAGAGAGGTGTTCTTTTTATTTTTAAATTCATGGTATAAGTATAGATGAATTCAGAATAAATTTCAAGTAGAGACGTGATTAATCACGTCTGTAACGGAATCGATCGTCGTTTTAGAATAAAGAGGATATATTTTTTATCACTTGTAATGTTAGAAATTATAGCTTAAAATATCAATGTGTTTAAATTAAGTGAGAATTAATAATGTTTTCAAAGATCAAAATACTGATTGTATCACTACTATTGCTTACCGGTATTGCTTCATCCCAAACAATAGTACAATGGTACACATCAATGGGAAATTTCAAAGCACAATTGAGAGAGGACTTGGTTCCGATTACTGCAAATAATTTCATTGACCTGACAAATGCAAATTTTTATGATAATTTAATTTTTCACAGAGTTATACAAAGTTTTATGATCCAGGATGGTTGCCCGTATGGAACAGGAACCGGTGGCCCGGGATATACTATTCCTGATGAATTTCATCCTGACCTGAATCATAATGCTCCAGGTGTCTTATCAATGGCAAATGCAGGACCGGATACAGGTGGATCTCAATATTTTATTACAGTAGAATCTTATCCTCATCTTAATGATCATTATTCGGTTTTTGGAAAAATTATTGAAGGAATGGATATTGTGTACAATATAAGTTACGTAAAAACATTAGACGATAGACCTATATTTCCAGTGACAATCGACAGTATAAGAGTTGTTTTTACTCCAGCTGATAGAGTGTATGTTCAGAATCCTATAGAGGATAAAGGGTTCATATTTAATGAAGAACTGGATATAGATATCTCAAATGCCTTTGCGGATGTTGATAGCAATACGGTCGTACTAACTTTAGAAAGTAATACGGATCCAGCAGTATTAGCTACTTCATTAGATGGGAGCACTTTAACTTTAACAGCAGGTACTACTTCTGGTACATCTACTATTACTCTAAAGGGTACTGTCGGTGAATTCTCCAAAACTGATGAATTTACTGTAACAGTTTATGACCCAACAGTATATAATATTGAAGACTTTGAAAGCGGAAATTTAACAAAATATCCTTGGGTATTTGGTGGAGATTCAGACTGGTTTATCGATACAACAGATACTCAGGAAGGTACTTATTCTATTCAATCCTCGGATATCGGTTATAATCAAATTGCTGAAATATCTCTTGAAATGAATTATTTAACTGATGGTAATATAACTTTCTGGCATAAAGTTTCTTCAGAAACAGGTTATGATTTTTTTAAATTTTTTATTAATAGGAATGAAAGAATGAGAAATAGTGGTATTTCATCTTGGAGGAAATTTTCTTATCCTGTTCCGGCTGGGATCCAAACTTTTAAATGGCAGTATGAGAAGAATAATTCAGGTGATTCAGGTGATGATTGTGTATGGATCGATAATATAACTTTTGAAGGAGCAATTTCTACTTCAATTTACAATGAACAATTTACAATTGACAATTCCATGCTTTATCAAAATTATCCAAATCCGTTCAATCCGAGTACAGAGATATCATTTTCCTTAGATAGATCACAGGTAGTTAAATTATCTGTATATAACCTGTCAGGGCAGTTGGTTTCTGAGCTTGTAAACGAAGTAGTGAATGCAGGAATGCATTCAACTACCTTCAACGCCTCAGACCTTAATAGCGGGATATATTTTTATACGTTAGAATGTGAAGATTTTTCTGAAACAAATAAAATGTTATTGATAAAATAAATTGTAAATAAAAAAACGGGACACTTAGTCCCGTTTAAATCGAATCAAATCTTAGCAACACTTTATCGCTTCTGCTAATTCAAACCCTCTCTTGAGCGCTTTTTCATTCAGAGGAATAAGATTATGCCTTCTTTCCGGCAAAGTCTTCTTAAGAGCATCAATTACACCTTGAATAGTGATAGCTTCAGTCTTCTGAATATAAGCTCCAAGCAGGATCATACCAATCATAAGAACATTACCAATTCTATTAGATTCTTCATAAGCAGGAATCCCAACGATATTAATATCAGTTCTGGTAGGCCCATTATGAATATTAGTAGATTCCCATATTAAAAGTCCACCTTCCTTAACTTTAGGTTCGTATTTAGCAAGTGAAGGTTGATTCAAAGCTACCACAGTTGTATATTCTTCTAAAATTGGAGAGCTTACAGGTTTGTCACTAACAGAAACAGTACAACCGCAAGTTCCACCTCTCATTTCAGGTCCGTAAGTAGGCATCCAGCAAGTTTCCTTACCTTCCAGCATTGCTGTATAAGATAAGTTCTTTGCTATAGTCAAAACACCTTGTCCACCAAATCCTGAAAACATGACTTCTTGTAACATTATTTAATCCCCCCTTCAGTTTTAAGATCACCAAGTGGATAATATTTCAACATGTTCTCTTCCCACCATTTGTAAGAATC
>WTAK01000115.1 GCA_013139625.1 Candidatus Delongbacteria bacterium
ATAACAGTTGTCAAACGACATTCTCTTGCTCCAACAAGTTCATTAGACCCACCATCTCCAACAAAAACAGATTCCTCAGCATTTGAACCAAGCTCTTTCAAACATAGCTCATATATTTCTTTCTCAGGTTTCATCATACCAACCTTAAAAGAATGAATACAAACATCAAAAAGATCAGCGATCGGACATTTATCCCATGCCGCAAGTTCCATTGAATCTGCATTCGAAATAAGCCCAAGCTTCTTCCCTTTAGCCTTCAAAGCCTTAAGAGTTTCAATAACATAATCAGGAATATTTATAACCGAGTGATCAAATCGTTTCTGCCTGAAAACAAGAGCTTCACGGATCTTATCATCAGTAACAGTTGAATTACTTTGCATTATAAGTAGTTTCATAAAATCAAAAGCATAAATGATACTGCCTTTCAATCTATCCTCAGAGAAAAATTGCAACTGCTCACCCCATACTTCCCTATCAATACCTAAGAAATCAGAAGTCCAAGGCCAGTTCCCCCATTTGGATTCATGATCGGTCAAAGTATGAAAGAAATCAAAAATGTATGTCGTCTTATCACTAAGATCTGGTAATATGCTCATATGGTAACAAATTCCGTATATAGTATTCTAAAGTTTTAAATATACGGTTTTATTTTTGTATTTCAAATAAATTTTGTAAATAAAAAAAGGAACGAAAATCGTCCCTTTAATAACAAATTAAATTATCAGTATTATTTAGCATCATTTACTGCTGTGATAAAGTAGAACTTTTTTTCTCCTGCTGTTTCTGTATATTCATTTGTGACAACCGAAGTTAAATATGTAAAAGTTCCATAAGGATCTGTAGAAGAATAAATATCATAACTTGTTGCTCCAGCTAATGGATCCCAAAATAAAGTAACTTCTGATCCTGTTGCAGATATTTGTAAAATAAGAAACGGAGGTGGTACTGGGTCATACATAACAGTCAATTTAACAGGAATATCTACTGGGTCAGCGAACTCAGAAGTAATATGAATTACTGCTGTAAATTCATCCCCAATATTTATTGAAGGGTCTGTACAATCGAATCCAACTTCAATTATATCACTACCTGTGGTGGTTACAGTACCTGAAGTAGATGAAGCCCCGTCAAGAAATAACCAATCAAATGGTATTGCTCCCGACCCGTAAACAAGAACATTATCGATCGCCCAACTAGCAACTGAACCCTGAACTTTTGTAAGATTTCCTATAAATCTGATTTTCATCGTAGAAGTTACAGTAGGAATCGCAATATGCGGTGAGACAGTAGTTGATGTTGTTCCATTATAGATCTGATTCCAACTGGCACCACCATTATCAGAATACTCAATATTAAAATAAGAACCTGTTTTAAATACAGCATTTTGATCAAAATCAAGATACAATTCCGTACATACAGTCCCATCAAACATACCAGCCTCTAAGTATGAAATACCTTGAGTAGTAACTTGTGCCATACCTGCGACAACAGACCAAACACCAGGGTTATTAGTATAAACTAATCCTGATTCAAAATCGTTAAACTCTACAATAACATCAGCTTTAGCTTTCATATCAGGCCAGGTCAAATATTCAAAAGTTGCTGTATAATCATAATCAAATCCACCTTGATTTGTAAGAGTAAGGTCTACTGTTTCTATTGCACCAGGCCCTACTGTTCCATCGAAATAACTAGGGTTTACAAATGGCAATGGAGGCATCAGCTCTTTATCAGTAGTTACTGCTCTAATATGATAAAGAGCACCTGTATTTTTTTCCCAAGTTAGATCACTACCGTTCTCCATGTACAACTGAAGATATGCTTTACCATAATCATAACCATCATATTCTGAAGGAACTCCATTAACTGAACGTGTAACATCAGAAGGTCCGCCTGAAGCACAAGTTATACCAATGTAATAATCACCCGCCATACTCCAAAGCTCCATATAAGAACTTAAATCCACATATGCCCATTTATTAGTTTCTGACAGAGTTGCAGGATTAGGAACCTGTAATGGTGTTATTAATTCAGCACCCGGCAATCCGTTATTATCAGCCCAGACGTGGATCATCATATCAGAATTATCATCAGGTTGACTAACATCATCATAACCTCTAATAACTACACCAACGATATCCTCCTGAAATGAATAAAATTTATTTGCTATAGCAACATGATCATATTGAGCAGTTGTTGTTACCAATTCTTCGTAGTAACTTACATAAGCATCATCGAACTTGTGATGCAATCCAGCGACATAATTAAACGGCTGGGTATATCCTTGATTAGGTGGGTCTGCCAAATCTTGGCAATCAAATCTGAATTCAACAAAATCACCGGAAGTTTGCTCAGGAATTTGAAAATAGTATGTATCTCCAATAATTTGATATTGAGCAACGCTTTGATCTCCACCACCGTTTACACTATAAACCACGTTTGCATAATCTACTCCTGACCAATCTGTAATGTCACTTGCAATCTCAAAACCATCTGGATCGTTATCATAATAATCTTTAGTCTTGGAATACCAAACATAGGGTGGTGAGAAATCACCAGTTAGGTTAGGTACAATATTCAAATCGTCTATATTAGAGCCTTCTGCAGTATAGCCGGGATCACTTATAAATAAAAATCTGATTCTTACATTTGATTCACCGGCATATAGTCCAAGACTTATGTATTCTTGAGCCCATGCTGGAGTCTCTCCATCCCAAACTTTAATCGATACCCAGTTTAAGCCATCTTTACAAGTCTGTAAATGCATATAATCAAAACTTAGCTCGATATCATACCTGAACCAGAAGTCCATTGACACATCACCAGCAAGTGCGAAGTTTAGACCTGCGGAGATCTCAGCAACAGATCCACCTTCAGAAAGTTGATCTGTGCTATCAAAATAATTTGCATTGGGGCTTTCAGATAAAGAATTAGATCCTGATTGGAAATATTCTTGGCAAAGTCCCCAACCATCACTTAAGAACCATTGACCATCTCCGCTCTCAAAATCATCGTGAAACTCAGTTACAGAAGCACAAACAAAAACTGTAGAAGATAAAGAAGGAAAAGTCGTATAAGGTTCATCTATGTAAATAGCTTTTATATAATATGTATGAAGTCCATCACCAGTAGCAGTAAATACTTCCCAAAAAGATTCTGTAGTTACAATTGCTTGAAGTACATCATCTCTATAAACTTCATAGTCCATATTGGCTGTACCTTTCGAAGGATCATCCCAATAAACATTAACAGTTCTATCATTATTCAGAGCAAGAACATTTTGTGGCGCAAACCATCCGGTCTCAGTTCCAAGATTTAAAACAGATACTCCGTAATGTTGCATAGTAGAATAAGTCCCTCCCCATGGCATTACATGAGTATTAGAAGTATCATAACTCCAGGTATCACGCACAATGACTTTTGGATTTAATTCATCAGTATTATCATAACCATATCCGAGCATTGAGTGACCATCTAACTGTATGATCACCGTCTGCATTCTGCCATTTATACCATTGGTTACTACCCATAAAATCAGCGGTACAAGTGTTGTAACCTGCTTCAATATAAGCATGTTCCGCCCAG
>WTAK01000352.1 GCA_013139625.1 Candidatus Delongbacteria bacterium
TTATCTCTTGATTTGCAATGTCCGTGTCTTTCGTAGTATGGAAATTACATATTGTAATATTAACATTTTCCATCATATACGATTCAAAATAGTTCAAGCCAATTATAGTAGATACTTCATCTTCAATAATCTTAGTAATATTCGTTTCAATTTCTTCTGGTGAAGCTCCCGGATATACTACTTGAATCGAGATTATAGGTATCTCAATTTCAGGGATCGTATTCAAAGGTAAATTGAAATAAGAAAGGAATCCCATTAAAGCTATCGAAAGTATCGTTACAGTTGTTAATATTGGTCTTTTAACTGCAATTTCTGTTAATATCATTTATTAAGCTCCAAGTTCGTATTTGTAATTCCCATGTAGAAAAAATCCATTGCAAATGATGACATTTCCTCAACTTTAAAATCTACTAATGCTTTATCATTAGATCCTTCAGCAATTGAATTCAAGAATGACACACCTGTTAACATAGCCTCCATAAGAAGAACCGATCTTCTAATATCCAGTAATTTATTAAAAACTTTTTCTTTGATGCCTTGTTCTAAGATGCTACTTAACACTGTAATTAGATTAGTTTTAAGTTCAATTACATATTTATGGACTTCATCATTACAGTTCATATTTGTTTTTATGATAATATAGTTTTTAGCTTTTTTAATAAATTCCATGTGTTCTTTTTTCATAGCTTCCATCTTTTCTTTTACAGAAATATTTCTACTTGGAAGGTTACTTACATTATTATAGAATTTTTCTAGAAGTTTTCCGATTATACTAAGTGCGATTTCTTCTTTGTCCTTGAAATACAGGTATAAAGAAGCCTTAGAAAATCCGACCTTCTTTGCGATCGCTTCCATTTTAGTATTCTTAAAACCGAGCTTGTTTATCAATTTTGAAGCTTCTTCAATAATGATATTCCGCTTGAATTCAATTTCCTTTTCCTTCATTGTTAAACTTGTCATAGATATCCCGAATAAAGTTTATGTTGCTGACCGTGAGTCAGAAAAATGAATATAGGTCAAAAAAAGAAAGTTGTCAAGTAGAATTGGCAAATAAGATCAGAAAATATTTTTCAGAAAACTTATTGGATTTTCTTAATTAATTATATACATTCGAGTTAGAATGTAAATAACAATTATTTAAGAAGAAAACTCATGAATATGAAGAAATTATTATCCGGGAAATATGCATTCTTACTTGCGGTTTTGTTTGCAGTAATAATTGGAATTGGTGCTGGATTTGGAGCTATCGCATTTAAGTATCTTATTTATTTTGTTCAATATCTTGCATTTGATCTGTTAGGTGGAGTTTTGACAGATACTTTTGGAAGCTGGGGATTTATATTTATTCCTGCAATTGGTGGTCTTTTAGTAGGACTTGTGATCTATTATGGTGCGAGAGAAGCAAAAGGTCATGGAGTTCCCGAAGTTATGGATGCTATGGCCAATAAGGGAGGAAGGATAAAACCGAAGATAGTAATCGTAAAAACACTTGCTTCTGCTCTGTGTATCGGTAGTGGTGGAAGTGTGGGGCGAGAAGGTCCGATAGTTCAAATTGGCTCAGCATTGGGATCCACAGTTGGTCAACTATTCAAATTACCAACTCCATGGATAAGAACCCTTGTGGCATGTGGTGCAGCCGCAGGGATATCGGCTACTTTTAATACCCCACTGGCAGGAGCGTTATTCGCTTATGAACTATTAATGCCAAGTTTTGCCATGATAGGCTTTTCTTCTATAGTTATAAGTGCCGTTGTTGCAAATGTAGTAGCGATCAATTTTCTCGGAAGGGATTCAGTATTTAATATGTCCGGTATTCCGGCAATGTCTGATAGTAGAGAATTATTTATATATATACTATTAGGTCTATCTGTTGCACTTATAGGTTATGTTTATGTGAAAACAATAAATTATTCAGAAGATTTATTTGAGAAGGTAACTAAGATACCCGAATGGATATTACCTGTGTTCGGTGGTTTAATGGTTGGAGTGATGGCCTTATATTCAAAGGATATCATGGGTGTAGGGTACGGTAGTGTTCCCTGGGAAGCAACTGCGAGTCTGGATCAGGCAATAGGTGTACAATTCCATTAAAAATATTATTCTTCATGGTAGCTTTAAAAATAATAGCAAATGCTACAACCATCGGTTCAGGTGGAAGTGGGGGTGTTTTTGCACCTAGTTTATTCATTGGAGGTATGATCGGTGCGATATTCGGGTACATAGCTCAATTCTTTTTCCCTGAAGTGCATATCGGTACCTTTGCTATTGTTGGAGGTGGAGCCTTCTTTGCTGCAGTTGCAAGAGCACCTATTACAAGTATTCTGATGATATTAGAACTGACTAGAAATTATTCACTTGTTGTTCCTGTGATGATCACTGTTGTAATTGCAAATGAAGTGTATAGATTTATCAATAAAGAAACTATTTATACTGAAAAACTAATTCGTAGAGGAACTGATATTCTAGGAATGGGAACAGCCCGTTTAGCAACAGGTGTCAGAGTTGAAGATATAATGATGGAGATCGAAGCTCCGATATTGCCATCTACTCTGATCGAAGATCTTCCCGGCATTTTCGAAAGTACTGACCATTTGGGACTTCTGGTTGTCAATGAGAAAGATGAACTTATAGGGATAGTAACTCATACTGATTATGATAGATATAAAGCTTCAGGAGAAACTCTATCCATTGTGGATGATATCTGTACAAAAAAGTTAAAGAAAGCATACCCTGATCAAACAGTTAATGAAATACTTAATTGGGGAATCAATTCAAACATTGCAAGGATACCGGTAGTATCTATCGAAGATGAAACTAAATTAATAGGTATAATTAGAAGAGAAAGTTTCCTGAAAGCATGGAAAATGGCCTACACAAAAGGTGAACGATCAATATTGTAAGAAATTAACACGAATTTTCACTTGACATTATATTTCATCTTTGTTATATTGCGTTGCTTAATGAAAGCGAAGCAAAAATTTCGATAAACTAGGAGTTAAGATGTCAAAGAAGAGCCCTAAAACAATAAGGCCAAATAAGAAAAGATTAAAACAATCAAAAAAACAAAATGCTTATAACAAACATTATAAATCAATGATGAAGACTGCTTTGAAAAAAGTAAAGAATTCTGAAAATAAAGAAGATGCTAATGTTAATGTTCTTGCAGCTCAGTCTATCTTGGATAAGTTGGTTACAAAAGGTGTTATCAAGAAGAATAATGCATCGAACAAGAAATCAAAATTGATGAAATTCGCTGAGAAAATGCACTAGGTTATTATTATTCAAAATTTTAAAGCAGCCATTGGCTGCTTTTTTTATATTTAAATCTTGAATATGTACATAAATAGCTTATATTTATTGAAAATTTACTTCACGGGAATGAAATGCGAACTTTTATCATAGGAGATATACACGGTTGCTATAGAGAATTGAGTGATCTTGTAGAAAAATTTGGACCGACAGATAAAGATCAGATCTATTCCGTTGGTGATGTTATCAATAGAGGTCCTGATTCTGGTAGATGCATCAAATTACTAAGAGATCTGAAAGCCAAAGTTGTTATGGGAAATCATGAACATTGGTACTTAAATTCTTTTCCATTTACAAAAAAAACTAAACTTAATGAAAATTTTAGAAAGTTAGAAATAGAAGATCATCTTAGATGGATGTATGATCTTCCTTATTTTATTGAGACAGAAAAATTTATTGTGGTACATGCAGGATTCGATCCAAGAAAAAGGATCGAAGAAAATGAAAAAGACACATTGGTATCATTGAGAATGTTGGAAGATCTTGATAGACCATGGTTTGAAGAATATAAAGGCAGAAAGCATATTTATTTCGGTCACTGGGGAAAACTTGGTTTGTATTACGGGCAAAATGTAACCGGATTGGATACCGGATGTGTCTATGGTAAGCAATTATCAGGGTTGATCGTAGAAGAAAACAAATTGATTCAAGTAAAAGCAAAAAAGGCTTATTGTCCAATTTCGTAGGGTCGAACCCCTGTGTTCGACCGGACGTGATATAAAAAAGGAAAATAATGAAAGATCTAATGAAGAATCCAAGACTAACTCAATTTGTAAAAGCGGCTGGTTGAGCCGGCAAGGTTAGTCCGGAGGACTTAAATATAATTCTTGGAGACTTAGAATTTCCAACGAATAATAGAACGCTGGTTGGTTTTGAAGGCAGTGATGATGCCGGAGTATATAAACTTTCTGACGAGCTTGCAATTGTTCAGACTGTCGATTTTATAACACCTGTGGTTGATGACCCATATATGTATGGATGTATTGCAGCAGCAAACAGCTTGAGTGATATTTTTGCTATGGGAGCAAAAGTAATTACGGGGATGAATGTAGTCGCTTACGATAATTGCCATGTATCAAAAGCGATGCTATCCGCAATTCTTCAAGGTGGAATAGATAAGATGAGAGAAGCTGGTGGTGTGATCCTCGGTGGTCATACAATTGAAGATCTTGAAATGAAATATGGTATCTCTGTGACAGGTACTGTTCATCCCGATAAGATACTTAGAAATAATTCCGTGAGAGCAGGAGATAAACTTATTTTAACCAAACCTATTGGCTCAGGAATTATTTCAACTGCATGGAAAGGTGACATGGCTGAAAAGATCCATATTGATAAAGCGGCTGTTTACATGTCTGCGCTGAATAAGACAGCTTCAGAACTGGCTGTTGAGATCGGTGTAAATGCTATGACAGATGTAACAGGATTTGGATTGTTAGGACATCTTTGTGAAATGACCAGTGACAAACATGGTGCTGAAATTGATGTTTCAAAAATACCACTAATGGAAGGTGCGAAAGAATATGCTGATCAATTCCTTTTTCCTGCAGGCTCTAAACGTAATTATAAGTATTTTTTAGATAGAATAGAAGAAAATAAATTGGAATATGCTGACCTTATGCTGCTTTTTGATGCTCAAACATCAGGTGGTCTATTGATAAGTGTTCCTGAAGAAAAAGCTGAAAGATTATTAGATAATATTAGATCTGCTGGTATTGAAGAAGCTGCTATTATCGGGATATTTAATGATAATAAAGGTAAGATCAGTTTAGGGTAGGGATTTCCTTCATATTCTCGTTCCAATATTCAAAGATCTTTTTAGCATATCTTGCAACGGTACTTCCGTGTAAGCCATGTTCCTCAAATACAGTAACTACGATCTGAGGATCTTCGAATGGTCCATAGGCAGTAAACCAGCCATGGTCAGCTCCATGAGGATTCTGAGCAGTACCGGTTTTACCTGCAAAAGTTATTTTCCCACTTCTAGACCAATATGCAGTACCACCTTCAACATTTACAACATTGAACATAGCTTTTTTGATCTGCTTCAAATATTTGGAGTTGAATTCAATAGTGTCAATATTCGAATCTTGATAATATTCAAAATTATCTCTTTCCCCAGCTTTGTATAACAGATGCGGAGTATATTTCAATCCTCCATTAGCTAAGATTACCGTATAATTTGCGATCTGTAGAGGTGTAGTAAGTAATTCTCCCTGACCAATCATAAGATTTGCATATCGCCCGATCAGATTTCCTTTAATTCTTTTACGATAATATTCTTCATCAGGTAATAAACCTCTTCTTTCAGAGTTGAGATCAATACCGGTCTTATTTCCGAATCCAAGGCTTCTAAGATAACTTTCCCAGTCGTCAAGATCGATGGTATGTGCGATATTATAGAAATATGTATCACAGGAATGCATGATAGCAGAAATGAGCTTCATGTTTCCATGACCTTCATGTTTCCAACATTTCATAAATCTACGACCAATCTGCATTCCACCGGGGCAATAGACATTTGTTTTTGTTGAAACAATATTATTCTCAAGGGCAGCTAATGCAGAAGCCATTTTTATAACTGATCCGGGAGGATATAAACCTAAGATCGCTTTGTTATACAATGGTTTTAGAGGATCTTCTGACCATTTTTTCCATTCTTTAACAGACATTTTTCTGCTGAATATCTCTAAAGGGAAATCAGGCTTGCTTACCATAGCCAAGATCTCACCATTATTACAGTTTTCGACTATTATACTGCCCGAATGACCATCAAAAATACTTTCTATATAGGATTGTAAATTATAGTCAATTGTTAAGTAAACATCTTTACCTTTTACAGCTTCTTTCCAATTGCTCTTATCATACTCAGAGACTTTATTATTCTTTACATCTCTGATAAATTTCTTATTTCCCTTTTTACCCCGGATAATACTATCATAAATATACTCTATACCTTCTTTACCTTTAAGATCTCCAATTGCAATACTACTATCACTTTTAATTATTCCTCTCACCTCCCCAAGATGCCCAAGAATATGTGGTGAAGTGATCTTCTCAAAATTTCGTGTCCATTCATTTTTAACTTTAACTCCTCTTAATCTACCTTCCTGCTCGGTGATATATGAGAATATTGAGAAATCTATGTTTCTTTGTAAACGGTAAAATCGGTCTTGTTTAATATTATTACTGCTTAGAACAGAAATTAACGAATCTTTATTTATTTCAAGTATTTCAGTAATAAAATCAATTGAATATTCACTGCGAAGAAATCGTTCGGGAACTACATAAAGATTGTAGGTGTGTTGGTTATCAATTAAAATAATTCCATTCCTATCGAGGATCAGACCTCTTGATGGTTCGATAATTTCTTTTCGAACTTTATTTGAAAGGGAGCGTAATTTCAGAGATGGTTCAAAATATTGTAGGTAGATCACTCTTATAAATAATAGTAGAAATACGAAAATAGTTAATTTGTACAATATCTTTATTCTGTCTGTATCCATAGCCGTCTAAATTATTTTATTGGTTTAAATATTTGGAGTATCCAGATTATACATACTCCATAAATGGCACTTGGGAAAGTAACAAAGAATATATTTTTCAAAAGTGGCAAATGTGAAAGAGTTAAGTAATAGAATATAATTGATGAACCTAAAAGCATTATTAAGAATAATGTGAATTTATTACTCTGTGCCAGATAGCCTTTATGCCTCTTGTAATATGAAGTAGCAAATCCTGCAATAGAGAAGATCAAAGCTGATGCTCCGACAACATCACCAATTACAAGGTCGATCACTATACCGGCAAAAAATCCACGGATCAAAGACCTGGTTGGACTGGGATATTTTACACTTTGTCTGATCAGAAAGATAAGCAGAATATCCGGTTTAATGTCATACATGCTGTACAAATATGAAAATTTCACTTGGACAATGATCAATAAAATAATTATTCCAACATTCTGTATGTAAGTTTTAATATCCATTTATTCTTTTTTTTTATGGATTATGAATACATCCTTTACTTCAAGGAAATTAGTTGAGTATTTGATAACTACTTTTTTGTTTATAGTCGCAGAAGAATCTGAAACAGAAATCACTTCTCCGATCAACAGATTTGGATGATAAAGCTTACTAAAGTCGGAAGTAAATATTTTTTCACCTACTTCTACTGTCTGTGATTTAGTTATCTCATGTATCTCTGCGGTTTGTTTATCCAGTGAGATCATAATTCCCGGGATCTTACCAAATTCTGTTATTACAGGTATCTTATTATCAGGATCAGAGATCAGTGTTACTTTTGACAGATGTTTACCTGCATTATTTACTACACCTACAAACCCGGTTTCGGATATGACCATTTCTCCGTTCATGACATTCTTTTCAGTACCTGCGTTTATCAATAATGTATTTTGGAGACTTGAAACAGGCTTACCTGTAACCTTTGCATAAACATAGCTTAAACTTTCCGGCAATTCGATAGAAAGTAAATTTCTTAGTCTAATATTTTCATCGAAGGATCCTTCGTAGAGCTTTTTATCCTGAGAGATTTCTACTAGTTTTTGCTTAAGCTGAACTATCTCATCTTTAAGAGAGGCTTTTTCCCTCAAAGAGAAATAGTCATAACTTAGAATGCTGAAAGCATCCAAACCTATTTCAGATAAAGTATTATTAAAAGATGAATTGTTGAATAATATCAGGAAAACTGAAGTAATTACAGCGATTCCAAGATAGACCCACTCTCTGATAACTTTTATTTTTTGATGACTATTCATAAAATATGTAAATCTAATATTATTCTGTTAAAAGCACTTTGTAATATCGGTTCATGTCTTCTAAGACCTTACCTGTACCTCTTACAACGCATGTTAAAGGATTTTCTGCCATAACGACAGGCAAGTCGGTCTCTTCTTGAAGTTTCAGGTCTAATCCTTTCAATAAAGCTCCGCCACCGGTTAGAACAATTCCTCTATCTCTAATATCGGATGAAAGTTCACCGGGTGTTTTTTCCAAAGCGCTTTTTACTGCTTGAATAATAGTTTTTATTACTGGGGCTAATACTTTTCTGATCTCAGTAGAATTTACGATAGTTTCTTTTGGTAATCCGGCGATCAAATCTCTTCCTTTTGCTATAAATGTAAGTTCTTCTTCAAGTTCGAATGCTGAGCCGATACCAATCTTGATCTTCTCGGCAGTTCTATCACCGATAAGAAGTTTATAATGCGATCTCATGAATTCAATAATTGCTTGGTTCATTTTGTTGCCGGCGATCCTAATGGAATTTTCAGATACGATACCACTTAAAGATATAACTGCGATCTCAGTTGTACCACCACCAATATCAACTACCATTGACCCCTCAGGTTCATCAACAGGAAGTCCAACACCAAGAGCTGCCGCCATAGGTTCCGATATCAAGAATACTTCTCTAGCTCCTGCATTTTCAGCTGCACTTCGGATAATTCTTTTCTCAGATTTAGTTACTCCGGATGGAACACATACTATCATTCTGGGTCTTCCACTAAAAGTACCAACTTTGACCTTTTTTATAAATTGTCTGATCATTTCTTCTGCAACTTCATCATCATCAATAACACCGTCTTTCATAGGTCTGATAGTTCTGATATTACCGGGAGTCTTACCTTCCATACTTCTTGCTTCAGTACCGATAGCAACTACCTTTTTTAATCTTTCATCCCATGTTACCACAGAAGGTTCCTCAACTACAATTCCTCTGCCTTTGACATAGATAAGAGTGTTTGCTGTACCAAGATCGATAGCAACATCGTGTGAGAAAAAACTAAATAATGATAAAAAATCCATAATGTATCCTTAAGTTTAATTTTAATACGTACTTTTTTTTGTTTTACAGGAAGCAGGGAAGGTTTTGAAGTTATTTTTAACAACGCTTCTTTTAATAAATAATTTATTTTGCAATTTAATTTGATCTTCCTTCACTTCTATTCTTCCTGTAAGTTATTTTTCTTTGTGCCTTTGTGAGAAATCTATTAATGTCTGAAATGTCTGTTTC
>WTAK01000438.1 GCA_013139625.1 Candidatus Delongbacteria bacterium
TATAAATTTATTAAGAGGTATAATATGAAATGTTTAATAAACTGTTCATGTGATAATACAAAGTGGGTCAGCAAATATTTTCCCAATGTTCACCCGTATTTGTTAAAACTCATTAACAAACCTCTTCTTGAATATTATGTTGATTTTTGTGTTCTAAATGAAATTACAGATATCAGGATAGTATCCGATCATAAATTGAATTATATTGAAAATCATTTCAAGAATGGTGCAAAGTGGGGAGTGTCGATTACTTATTCAGTTTCAAAGCCAGATGATCCTATAAAGAGTATTGTTGCAAAGAACAAGAAGTTTACTATTGATAATGACCTATTGGTAATAAGCGGTTTAATATTTATTGATTACGATGTAAATAAATACGAACAATTTGAAGTGGAGAAGGAAAATCATATTATATCAGAAACTCTCAACGGGAAATTGGTACTTATACCTAATGGTGAAAAATACTCAGAAAATAAATCTGTAAAGAACAACTTCGTATTATTACCTATAATGTCAATAAAAGAATTCTTTAAAGTATCTATGGATATTATTGAGAAAAAAAACTCTAATTTTATTTTACCGGGTTATAGTAATGAAAATGATATCTTTGTTGGTAAAAATGTTGTTATTCCACAAAATACTATCGTTGAAAAATATGTTATGATAGGAAATAATGTCAACTTAAGTTACGGGGTTATAGTTGGAGAGTGTTCTATAATTGGAGATAATGTTATCATCGATGATTCTACAAAGATCAGTAGTTCAATAATCTACGATAGTACTTTTATTGGATCTGATCTAGTATTCGAGAACAAAATTTTATATAAAAATTTGTTAATTGATCCATTGAAAGAAGAAAAAATTAAGTTGACAGATGATTTCCTTGCTTCAGATATTGCATCAAATTCAGTTTCGGTTAGTATTTACAAATTCACTCATAAGGTAATATCTTTACTTATTCTGTTAATAATACTAGTACCATATCTGCTGATTAGAATATTACTGGCTCCATTTGTAAATTTGAGAAAAATAAAGAAGGAATCAATTATTTCACAGGATAATAAAATTCTTAATTACACAATTTGTATTCCTAAGAAAATCAATCCGATAAATTTTTTGTTTTTTAAATTTTCATTACACAAATTTAGTTTACTGCTAGAAGTATTGAAAGGAAATTTGTATCTCTGTGGAAATTCAATTCTTGAAAATAATTTAAAGAATAAGAAGTTACTAAGAGATTTTAAATCATACCATCCAGCTCTGTTTACTTACAATGATTCGGTAAGGGGTAATGATGAAATGGTTAGATCTCTAAATGATCTATACTACTCAAACAATGTTTCATTATGGTTGGACACAAAGATTATATTAAAGTGTTTAACAATTAATTTATTTTCAAACATAATAACTGAATAAACTGATAGGAGATAGTATGTACACAGAAGAAAGACCGTGGGGAACTTTCACAATTCTTGAAGACACATCAAAGTATAAATCTAAAAGAATTATCGTTAAACCCGGTCAAAGATTAAGCTATCAATCTCATGAAAAAAGAGATGAATTATGGATAATAGTTGGTGGTAGTGCTAAAGTTATACTTGATGATGTTGCTCATTTTTTAGATTATGGTGAGAATATAGTTATTGAGAAAAAGCAGAAACACAGAATCGAAAATATTGGAGAAGAAAATGTGGTCTTTATTGAAGTTCAGACCGGCACGTACTTCGGAGAGGATGATATTATTCGTTATCAAGATGATTATAATAGGTAATTAAATGTCAGAATTCATTATAATAGCAGGTGGAACAAGTTCAGGAAAAACAACTTTTGCTTTTAAATTAAAAGAATTGTTGGAAGAAAGAGCTCTTATAATTTCTCAGGATAATTATTATAAGGACCTTCCTGACAAATCAGAAGAAGAGCTTAAAGTGTATAATTTCGACCTACCTTCTTCATTTGATCATGATATAATGATCAAAGATATTGAAAAATTAATGACCGGAGAAGAAGTCGAAGAAGTTGAATATGATTTCCAAACACACAGAAGAATATTAACAGGAAAAAAGATAAAACCTGCAGATTTTATAATACTTGAAGGTATTTATGCTCTTCAGTATAAAGAGCTTAATAAAATTGCGAAGCTGAAGATATTTATAGATCTGGAAGATGATCTGAGATTAATCAGGCGATTAAACAGAGATGTGATGGAAAGAGGAATGGATCTGCAAACAATAGTTGCACAATATTTAAGTACTGTGAAACCAATGCACGACAGGTTTATCAAAGATACAATAAAAAATGCAGATCTGATTATTAACACTGAATATGACATGGAAAAAAAAATAGAGTTAATCAACAGAATGTTAAATTAAGCAATTGTCAATTAACAGAAGTTGTTATGGAGAAAGGTATGAAATATACAGTTTACGGATCTGAAGAGTTAGATAACAATATTGATAATTGCATGAAAAAGATATCAAAATCGATGATGCAAAAATTACCTCATAATGAGATTGCCGCAATTATTCTTGGTGGTGGATATGGTAGAGGAGAAGGCGGGTTTGTTATTGAAAACGGCACAGAACATCTTTATAACGATTTTGATATGTTTATTCTGGCAAACAATATTAGTAGAAAAAGAAAGAGGGAATTAACGCCGATAATTTTAGAAATTTCTGAAGAACTAACAAAAGAAATAGGTATTGACGTAGATTTTAGTCCCATTCAAAATATTTCAACTCTAGAAAAAGCTCCATATTGGATGATGTGGTACGATCTTAAAATGGGACATCAGGTAATATTGGGAGATAAAAACATATTAAATAAATTACCAAATTGGAAGGCAGAAGATATGCCAATGATAGAAGGATTAAGATTGGTATTAAATAGAGGTGCAGGTTTATTTCAAGCAGGAATTAAATTTAGAGGAGATAATCTTTCTGAAGTAGACCTGAGACATTTAGAAAAGGATATTTCAAAAGCATTCATGGCATGTGGCGATATGTTCCTTATTGCACATAAAAATTTTACGCATTCATATGTAGGAAAGATTGAGGCAATCAATAAGTTTAAACATGTTGATATTATCACAGATGATGATTTTGTTACTCATCACATTGCTTCAATAAATTATAAACTCAAACCAGATAGGGCTGACATAAATCAAGATAGTTTAAAAGAGTTGTATGATAAGATCTTACTGCTATATAGAAAGTTTTGGTTGTTTGGATTTAGCATATTATTAGATCAAAAAATAGAGAATTTCGTTACCTGTAACAGATTATTGCTATCACACGGGTATAAAGAGCCGGATGATAACTCATTACTAAAAAATATAGTATTAAATATTAAAGAAATAGGAATGAAGAATTT
>WTAK01000055.1 GCA_013139625.1 Candidatus Delongbacteria bacterium
AAATTTTAACTAAAAAGCTTGAAAACTGGGTAGATTTTGCAAATAATGATGATGGTATCGATCCTTTAATCAAAATGGCTATACTTCATTATCAATTTGAAGCAATTCACCCTTTCTTTGATGGCAATGGAAGAACCGGTAGAGTTATGAATGCACTTTTTATAAGTAAAAGAGATCTACTTGATGAACCTATCCTCTATTTATCAAAATATATTAACGAATACAAGAATGATTATTATCGCTTGCTTAGAGAAGTTACTGAGAAAGGTAACTGGAATGAATGGATCCTTTTTATGTTGAAAGCAGTCAAAGAAACAGCAATATATACTCTCAAAAAAGTAAATGGAATTTACGATCTTTACCAATCCACTAAAGAAAAGGTAAAGACAGAAGCGAAGACCATTTACAGCTATGAATTAATAGAAATGCTTTTTAGTCAACCTTACTGTAAGATCGGGTTTTTAGTTGATGCAAAAATAGCATCAAGAAATACAGCAAGTAAATATCTTAATACTCTTGAAGAATTGGGAATTCTAGCTAAAGAACAATCAGGTAGTGAAATCCTTTACCTGAATAAAGGCCTGTACAAATTGCTTAGCGAATAATACACTTTGCACAATTTTTTGGTATTTTTGTGCATGTCGGCAAAACGATGCACAACCGTTGTGCAAACAAAGATTGAAATGCACAAAGAAGAGTGAATAATTAAATCAATAGAATCAATAGTCCCGATGGTCGAGAATAAAAGTCCCATATCTTGACTATATGCACCATTTTTTGTATTTTTGGTACATATAATTAAATAAAAAGGAAGTACCACAATGAAACGAGTCTTATCATTATTAATCGCAATTACGATCATATTCATAGGTTGTACTCAAAAGAAGACTGAAAACAATACTGACTCTGTTAAAAGTTACCAGCTATCAGATACCTTAATGACTATCGAAAAATATGCCGATATGGATTTTGAGTTAGCTTCAATGTTATTTGAAAAATATTTTGATCAACTCAAAGATAAAAAATACGAAGAAGTAAAAAATATTTATGACAAATTCCTTAATGAGAAAGAATCTATCTACAAAAAATATGGTGTTACTAATAAGCAGAAAATTGCTATTTGGGGTAAACAGAACAAGAAAGAACTAAAAGTTTATAGAACTGAACACTCCGAAATTAATTATTATGAAAAGTATCCCAACTTCAAAGAAGCAAATATTGCGCTGTATAACCTTGCAAGAGGAAAATATAATTCAGAACAGAACAAGGAGTAAAATAATATGAACAAAACAATTATTTTAATTACAGGAGTACTTCTTCTGGTAATTATTAATAATGGCTGTCAGTCCTCTGGTACTGAATACACAAAATATTACGAAAATGGACAATTGAAAGTACTTGGCAAAGTTTTTAATAAAAAACAAATTGGTGAGTGGAAACTTTTCTATGAAAACGGACAATTAAAAAAAATTGAAAACTATATTGAAGGTAATATAAACGGAGAAGTCAAACAATGGTACGAGGATGGGCAACTAGAAGCTATTGGAAATGTGATTGAAAATAAACAAACAGGAACATGGAAATACTATCATAAAAATGGTCAATTAAATCAATCTGGCAAATGGAATGAAGGAGAAAAAACAGGAGAATGGAAATTCCATTATGAAAGTGGGGAACTTGAATTGATTGGTAAATATATTCATGGTTTAGAAGCAGGTGAATGGAAAAAATTTCATAAGAATGGAGAATTAGAATCTAAAGTACAATATGATTAGTAAATACAAACAAAGGAGTAACACAATGAAAAAAATACTACCATTATTACTAGCAATCACTATTATTTTCTTAGGTTGCGGTGGAGAATCAAAAAAAGAAAATTCCGTAAAACCAGCTGTGAAGAAAACAGCTAAAGTAGAGAAAATTAAATTAACCACTGAAAGATATTGTATGATCTACAAAAAGAAAGATAAATTGTTGATGGAAACTTACTGGAAACAATTTAAAGGTAAAAAATACGAAGAAGTAAAAGATATCTATGCTCAGTATAAAGAAGAAGATAAAGCCATTGACCAAAAGTATAAAACAGGCCGATGGGATGCACTTTCTGCTTTTTTTAGAAGAAATTTTAAAGAAATCAAAGAATACAGAGCAAGTGATCCTGAATATATTGAATATCCTGAATACCAAGAAGCAAAGAATCTATTGGTAGATTTTTCATTTGCAAAAGCTAAAGAATAAATGGATGATATTAAAAAATGATAAGGTTCTATTCTAATAAGAAATATCTATTTGCTCTATTAACAGGTGTAACATTACTTTTATCATCCTGCTATTCTGATCATGTTCATTTAAAATTAGAACCTCATATCTATCACCCTAAAGCTGTGTACCAGTATAACGATTCAAGCATGGTCGCCTTTGTTTCCACCCAAGAAGCATATAGAAGAGCAACAGGAATATCCGCATTCCCGGATGGTGGTCAGGTTAAAGTTATTTATCGTAAAACTGGGCTCTATATCTATGACATAAAAAATAGACACCTATCTTTATTAAAAGATATGACAACCTTACCAATGCATTTTAGCAATAAGCCTAGATTGCTATTTATAGATAGCTTAGTATATTATATTTCTGAATTAAAAGAATATACAGAATGCTTTTCAATTAATATTAATTCAAAAGAAGTTAATGTAGTGGATATCGCAGAATTTAATTCCTTATACGAAAAATATTATAAGAGAGGAGATTTTTCCGGAATAAAAAAACTTTCTTTAGCAGAATTTGGCTTAGTAATACAGAACATCTATCCAAAATCAGATGAGGAATATATTGATGAAATTATTTACCGTACAAGCGATGGTCAGACTACTCGTAGAGCTGTAATCGAACAGATAATTTCCAAGCTAGATAAAAAAGAGATCAAACAAATACTCAAAAGAATGGATAACTATAGTAAAACTCTAGAAGGATATGATAAAAGTAGCTACGATTATTATTCAAAGGAAACATATGAAAGCATTAAGGAACTATTGTAATCTGATTTTACTATTCGTATTATTCTTTTCAATATCTTCCTTCTCACAAACGACCGATGAAGATATGTCTCAATACGGTAAGATTGACAGCATTGAATTCACTGAAGTAATAAAGGGTGTCTATGTTGATAAATCAGAACATTCACTGATAATTGCAAGTGGTTCTTTTAAATCACTTGCATATAAGGATACATCTGCCGTCCTTCAACTGATCGAAGTAACAAAAAATTTCAAATGGGTGATACTTATTTCTATGCCTTCTGATATAGATGGAAGAGCCGAAACAACTTACCTGTTAATTGATATCGAGAACAGAGATATGTATAATGATGAACTCGAAAAAATTGCAGAAAAATATATATCCGGAAGTGATATATATTTTAATACTTCCAAAAATGGAAAGACTTGCTTAACTTATAGTGACAAGAACGGAAAAGATTACACAATAGAATTGAAATGATGTTTAAAGTATGAGGAGGTAATAGTATGTTAATTTTACGATTTAGAGTATTTTTTATTATCATGATACTGATTTTTTCAGCAAGTAATATCTATTCTCAGAACAAATATTTTATAGGCTTTTCAGGGATCCTTGGACAAGGCACAGACAATGGAACTGCTTTAGATTATTGGGGTGGTGATCCTTATGAATCCTGCTACGGAATGGGTATCAATATAGAATATCCTGTTAACGAATCATTTCATATTTTTCTCGATGGGAATTATAATACTATGAAAGTTTTCCAAGCAGATGAAGGAGAAACTGTTTATAGCCTCTGGGTTCTTGAGCAACCAAG